>JANYER010000016.1 GCA_025359825.1 Granulicella sp. | reverse complement strand
CGCGCCCTGGACGGCAACTCCCGCGCCACCGGCAAGCTGCATACTGACCTTGCACTCGGCATTGATCGCAATCAGTTCGAAGGCTATCTGGATGCCCTCACCCGCGCCGGACTAATCACCCTTATCTCCGACACCTTCACCAACGCCGAAGGCACCGCCATCAACTATAAAAAGGCCGCCCTCACCCACGAGGGCCGCAATCGAGACGAGGGAGAAGACCTGCCTATCCTCCTGCGCGAGTCGAGCGCTGCGTCACCCAAATCCCGCAGCTCAAAGAGCAGTATAAGCACTCGCAAAGCCGCTACCGAAGCTGTCAAGTCCGACTACACGCCCCCGCAAAAAGAATTGGAGGTCCGACTCCGCGAATGGCGCAAAGCCGAAGCGGCCAAGACCGGCAAGCCCGCCTTCATCGTCTTCTCCGACTCCATCCTGCACAACATCGTCATCGCCCGCCCCACCCGCATCCCCGACCTCCAAACCATCTCAGGCATTGGCCCTGAAAAAGCGGATCGCTACGGTGCCGCCATCCTGGCTATCTGCAACACGGGCGCTACTGCCAGCCAGGCAATCCCCGGGGAGTACGGCTCCGTTGCAAAGCCACCCGCTGCAAAGCCCATATCAGCGACAAAAATGCGCTCCGTTTTGACCACTGCTACTCCATCAAGCCCCAAGGTCGTCAAACGCCCCACCAGCGAAGCTGAATCTACCCCATTGACGCCACACCAGCAGGAGCTCGAAACCCGTTTGCGCGACTGGCGCAAGTCCGAAGCCGAACGTCTTGGCCTGCCACAGTTCTTTGTCTTCGGCACCACCACCCTGCGCAGCGTCGTACTCCAGCATCCCCGCACCCTGGACCAGCTCCGCTCCATCACCGGCATCGGTCAAGAGAAGTTGGAAAAATACGGCTCGGGCATCCTCGCAGTCTGCAATGCTTTGTAAGCCGCTACTTGTTCTCGTTACCACACCCATATACCGTCAGAAGTATGTCCTCCACCGGCCACGCCCCCATCGGCATCCCCACTCTCGACGAGCGTGGCAAACACTGCTTCGGCTGCGGCCCAGCCAATCCTCAAGGCCTTCACCTCGTCTTCACCCCTGACACGACAGACCCGATCCACCCCACTACCACCGCCCACCTTCAACTCGCTCGCATTTACGAGGGCCCTCCCGGCTACATCCACGGCGGCATCGTCGCCACCCTGCTGGACGAAGCCATGAGCAAACTCAACCGTCCGCTCAACGTCCTCGCCATGACCCGCCACATGGAGATCGACTACCTCCGCCCCGCACCACTCGATCAACCACTGGTCCTCGTAGGCACTCATCTCGAGCGTTCCACCAAACCCGACGGCTCCCCCGGTCGCAAGCTCTTCCATAAGGCTGAGCTCCAGCTCCCCAACGGAACAGTATTGGCCCGCAGCAAAGGCCTCTTCATCGCCATCAGCGAGGCCCATTTCACTCCATCTCCACCCGCCAAGCCCTAGACCTCAGGAGCCCTCGACCCAGTACCCACGATCGCGCAGAAAATACTCATCGTCCCAGCTATGCAGCATCGTCTGGAAGAACATGAAGACCATCTTGCAGTGTCCAAGCTTTTTGAAGCGGCGATTCGTCGTGAACACCTTCCCCTTTACGACCCGGAAGCGCTTCGTCGCCACGCCCTTGGAGAGCAGGTAGTCTTCCGCAAATAGAGCCCGCTCATTGAACCCACCCAGCTCCCAGAACACCTCACGCTCAAACAACATGAACATACCCGTTGCAAATGGCTTTAGATAGCTGCCGATGTACTGCATCAGGTTGTTTCCGGCGTACAGCATATCGTCGAAGAAGCCGCCATGCCGACACGCGATGTTGGTCGTCACCAGGTGCAAGTCCCGCCGCCGCATCGTCCACAGCGCCCGCCGCAGCAGCGTGGGCTCGGTCAGCTCCACATCCGCATCCAGAAACAGCACATATCTGGTCGTCGACAATCGCGCCCCTGCATTCCGGCCAACGGAGGGCAATCCACCCGGAACGACCTCCAGCGCCAGCCTGTCGCGAAACGTCAGTGCCACCTCCACCGTCCCGTCGGTCGACCCTGCATCCGCCACCAGCACCCGAACGCCGCTCATGCCGATCCCCGCGCCATCCACGTAGTCCTGCAGGCACAGCGAAGCCAGCAGCTTCGGCAGCATCACAACCTCGTTCTTTGCCGGAATCACAATCGTGAGTTCCTGGGTCATCGCGCCTCCATTCAATTCGTTACGGCCTGCAAGTCCGCCTGCTCCAGCCAGATTCTCCCCCTTACCCGCCACACACCATAAACTTCCGTTGA
>JANYER010000482.1 GCA_025359825.1 Granulicella sp. | reverse complement strand
ATTTTGAATTCACTGGAAGCCGAAGCCATGTCGCTAACGGCAGGAGAACACACCCATGGGTAGCAAGACGATCATGATGGGCTCAAAGCCCGGCGAAGAGAACGCAGTTGAGGTTCCTCCCGCAAAGCAAGCAGCAACACTCGGTATCCAGTCCGACACGTCGTTCAGCGAGGCGTCCAAACGGCTCTGCGGCCGCGACCTCTGCTCCATCGCCGACCTCAGCGTAGAGGAAATGGCGGCGATTATGGAGCTGGCGCACGCCGTGAAGACGCATCCGGAGGACTTTCGCCATGCACTCGATGCGCGCCAGATGGTGATGTTCTTTGAGAAGGCGTCGCTTCGCACACGCCTGACTTTTGAGGCTGCGATCAATACGCTAGGCGGCAATGCAATCTTCGTGGACCAGACACAGTCTCCGTTGGGGGAGCGCGAGTCGCTCTCCGATATGGCCCGCAATCTGGAGCGCTGGATGAGCATTATGGTGCTGCGCACCTACTCGCACGACACCATCACGGAGATGGCGGCGTACTCCAAGGTTCCGGTCATCAATGCACTCTCGGACCTCGAGCATCCGTGCCAGGCGATCGCCGATTTCTTCACACTGGAGGAGCGCTTTGGTTCTGCGGAGGGGCTGCACTTCACCTATGTCGGCGACGGCAACAACGTCTGTCATTCGCTGATGCTGACTGCGGCACAGCTTGGGTCACACTGCACGGTAGCGACGCCTAAGGGCTTTGCGCCGAAGCTCGACATCATCCATAAGGCGATTGAGATTGCTGAATCGACCGGCGGCAGCATTACGTTGCTGCACGATCCCGTCAAGGCAGTCACCGGAGCGGATGCAGTCTACACCGACGTCTGCACCAGTATGGGCTTTGAGCATGAAGCGACCAAGCGCGCTCCGATCTTTAAACCATACCAGGTCAATGAAGCACTGATGGCGCACGCGCACCAGGATGCCGTGTTCATGCACTGCCTGCCCGCGCATCGCAACGCTGAGGTCACAGATGCTGTGCTCGATGGACCGCAGTCTGTCGTCTTCGACCAGGCGGAGAACCGGATGCACGCGCAGAAGGCGTTGCTTCTGATGCTGCTCGGCGGGGCGAAGCGTATTTCGAACAGCCGTAGCCGCGGGATTCAAGCGCGTAAACGTAGCTAATACATTCGTGCTCAGTTGCCGACTAACGGCACCTGAGCACTCATCACTCATCGACGTCTCTTCAGCGCGTCTGCCGAACTAAAGAGGTTCGCAATATTATGTCTATCATTCTCGAAAATCTGCCGCTTGGCCAGAAGGTTGGCATCGCTTTCTCCGGCGGCCTGGATACCAGCGCTGCACTGCATTGGATGAAGCAGAAGGGCGCGTTGCCGTACGCCTATACCGCCAACCTTGGTCAGCCAGATGAAGCCGACTACGACGAGATTCCGCGCAAAGCTTTAGAGTACGGTGCTGAGAAGGCTCGCCTGATCGACTGCCGTGGCCCTCTGGTTCGCGAAGGCATTGCAGCGCTCCAGTCGGGCGCGTTCCATATCACTACTGCCGGTGTCACCTACTTCAACACAACACCGATCGGCCGCGCTGTGACGGGGACGATGCTGGTGACGGCGATGAAGGAAGACGACGTCAACATCTGGGGCGATGGATCGACCTTCAAGGGCAACGACATCGAGCGGTTCTACCGCTACGGCCTGCTGGTCAACCCGGACCTGAAGGTCTATAAGCCATGGCTGGACGCTGCCTTTATCGACGAGCTTGGCGGTCGTGCGGAGATGTCGGCTTTCATGGCGAAGTCCGGGTTTGGCTACAAGATGTCTTCAGAGAAGGCTTACTCGACCGACTCCAACATCCTTGGTGCTACACATGAAGCGAAGGACCTCGAACTACTCACGACCAGCATGAAGATCGTTGCGCCGATTATGGGTACGGCGTTCTGGCGCGACGATGTTGAAGTGAAACGCGAAGAGATTACGGTGCGTTTTGAAGAGGGCTTCCCTGTTGCTCTGAACGGCGTTGCGTACCCCGATCCGGTTGCATTGATGCTGGAAGCGAACAGTATTGGTGGGCGTCACGGGCTCGGCATGAGTGACCAAATTGAGAACCGCATCATCGAGGCCAAGAGCCGCGGCATCTATGAGTCTCCTGGGCTCGCTCTGCTGTTTATCGCGTATGAGCGCCTGATTACCGGTATCCACAACGAAGACACGATCGAGCAGTATCGCGATCATGGACGCAAGCTGGGTCGACTGCTGTACCAGGGGCGCTGGTTCGATCCGCAGGCCATTATGCTGCGCGAGGCCGCGCAGCGTTGGGTAGCGAAGCCGATTACGGGCGAGGTTACGCTTGAGCTTCGCCGCGGCAATGACTACTCCATCCTGAATACGGACTCGCCAAACCTCACCTTCCATCCCGACCGACTCACGATGGAGAAGGGGGAATCGACCTTCTCTCCGCGCGACCGTATCGGTCAGCTTACGATGCGTAATCTCGATATCACCGACACGCGCGCCAAGCTGATGACGTACGCCCAGACCGGCCTGATCAAGCTGAGCAAGGGTGCAGAGATGCCACAACTGAGCAGCGGGAACGATAAGGAATAATCGTGTCCAATACTTCCCAACCCAGCAAGATGTGGTCCGGCCGTTTCCGCGAGCCACTCAACAAACAGTTTGAAGAGTGGCAGCGCTCGTTCCCTTTTGACTGGCGTCTGCTGCCACAGGAGGTTGCGGCCTCGAAGGCGCACGCTATGACAATCGCTGCCGCCGGGATTCTTACCTCCGAGGAGTTGAGCCAAATGCTTGCCGGTCTGGATCGTGTGCTCTCCGAGACCGTTCTCGATGGACCTGCGGTTGTAGCGTCTGAACCGAACGCTGAGGACATCCATCACTACTCCGAGCTCCAACTCGCCAAATATATCGGCGACCTTGCGCTGAAGCTGCATACCGGACGGAGCCGTAACGAGCAGATCGCTACGGATATGCGGCTGTTTGTGCGCGACTCCATCGACTCCGCTGTTATTGGTCTCCGCGCGTGGGGTCTTGCGCTTGTCGAACTTGCTGAAGGCGTCGGCGAAGCTGTGATGCCTAGTTATACGCATCTGCAACGCGCCGAGCCGGTCTTGATTGCTCACTGGTTGCTTGCGTATGTGAGCATGATTGAACGGGACATCTCCCGGCTTACGGATGCACGCAAGCGGATGAATCTTTGTCCGCTTGGGTCGGGTGCTATTGCTGGGGCCACTCTAGCTTTGGATCGCACCATTGCGGCTCGGGAGCTTGGTTTTGATGCACCGACGCCGAACTCCATGGACGCTACCAGCGACCGGGATTTCATGCTCGATTTTACCCAGGCGCTCTCGACGCTGGGCATCCATATCTCGCGTTTCGCGGAAGAGATTACGCTGCACGCCACAGCCGAGTTCGGGTTTATCGACCTTCCCGAGGCGTTTTCGACTGGCTCGAGCGCGATGCCTCAGAAGAAGAATCCAGATCTTACAGAGTTAATCCGCGGCAAGTCTGGACGCTTAATTGGGGCGGCTACGACTCTTTCGGTGCTCATCAAGGGGCTTCCGCTGGCGTATAACAAGGACCTGCAGGAGGGCCAGGAACCGGCCTTCGATGCGGCGGATACGATTCTCGGGATGTTGAGTGTGCTTCCTGCGTTTACCTCTTCTCTACGATTCCGACACGAGCGAATGGCGGTGGCGGCTACCAGCGGCTACCTGAATGCCATGGCGGCGGCGACCTACCTCTC
>JANYER010000477.1 GCA_025359825.1 Granulicella sp. | reverse complement strand
CGCTCGAGGCGCTGCTTGTTGCGGGCCTCGGCGGAGGGGGTGACGGATGCGCCGACGACGTAGTCGCCCTTCTTGAGGGTGATGCCCTTGTTGCCGTAGGCGGGACGACCCATGGGGCGGAGGTCCTTCTCGTCGAAGCGGATGGCCATGCCGTCGTGGGTGGCGAGGAAGATGACCTGCTGGCCGTCGGTGATCTTGGCGGTGATGAGCTCGTCGTCCTTATCGATGCCGATGGCGATGATGCCGCGGGACATGACGTTGGAGAAGTCCTTGAGGGCGGTCTTCTTCACGGTGCCGTTGCGAGTGGCGAAGAGGATGTTCTTGCCCTCTTCGACGAGGTCGCGGACGGGGAGGATGGTAACGACCTTTTCGCCGGGCTGGAGGTCGATGAGGGAAGCCATGGCCTTGCCCTTGCCGACGGTGCCGGTGTCGGGGATCTCGTAGACCTTGAGCCAGTAGACGCGGCCGGAGTTGGTGAAGCAGAGCAGGTAGGCGTGGGTGGAGTCGACGATGAGCTGGGCGACGAAGTCCTCGTCGCGGGTCTTCATGCCGATGCGTCCGGTGCCGCCGCGGCGCTGCTGGCGGTAGGTGGAGATAGGGGTGCGCTTGAGGTAGCCGGTGTTGGAGACGGTGACGGCGACCTGCTCGTCGGCGATGAGGTCTTCGAGCTGGAGGTCGGCGGTCTCGTCGACGATCTGGGTGCGGCGAGCGTCGCCGTACTTGGCCTTGGCTTCTTCAAGCTCCTTGATGATGACTTTCTTGAGCTTGGCTGCGGAGGCGAGGATGGACTCGTACTCGGCGATGTTGCCGCGGACCTCGGAGAGCTCTTTGAGGAGCTCGTCGATGCTGAGCTGGGTGAGGCGGTAGAGCTGCAGCTCGAGGATGGCGTCGATCTGGCGGTAGCTGAGGATGAGGGTGCCGGTGGCGCTGAACGTCATATCGACGTTGTAGCGAGTGGGGTCGAGGGTGACGCCGGCGAGCTCGGTGCCGCGGAGGTTGATGGACTTGCCGGAGAAGTAGTTGAAGAGGCGCTCGCGGGCTTCGGGGCGGGAGCCAGACTGGCGGATGATCTTGATGACGTTGTCGAGGTGATCGAGCGCGATCTGGTAGCCGAGGAGGATGTGCTCGCGGTCACGGGCCTTGTTGAGGAGGAAGGCGGTGCGGCGGCGGACGACTTCGGTACGGTGATCGAGGAAGGCGCGGATGGCTTTGTCGAGCGGGAGCTCCTTGGGCTGCCCGTTGTGGACGGCGAGGAAGATCATGGAGAAGCTGTCCTGCATCTGGGTGTGCTTGTGGAGCTGATTGAGGACGATCTGATGCTCGGCACCACGCTTGAGGCCGATGACGATGCGCATGCCGTCGCGGTCGGACTCGTCGCGGAACTCGTCGCGAGCGATGTCGGTGATGACGCCGTCGTTGACGAGCTCGGCGATACGCTCGATGAGCTTGTTTTTATTGACCTGGTAGGGGATCTCGGTGACGATGATGGCCTGGCGTCCGCCGGAGATGTTTTCGATCTTGCACTTGGAGCGCATGATGAAGCGGCCGCGGCCGGTGCTGTAGGCTTGGCGGATGTTGGAACTGCCGTAGAGGATGCCGTAGGTGGGGAAGTCCGGGCCGAGGACGTACTGGAGGCAGAGGTCTAAATCGGACGTCGGATCTTGTGGCGATTTCGAAAGGACGGCGATGCAGGCGTTGAGGACTTCGGTGAGATTGTGGGGCGGGATGTTGGTCGCCATGCCGACGGCGATGCCGGAGCTGCCGTTGACGAGCAGGTTGGGGATGCGGGCCGGGAGGACGGTGGGCTCGATGGAGGATTCGTCGTAGTTGGGGGTGAAGTCTACGGTGTCGTAGTCGATGTCGGCGAGCATCTCACCGGCGAGGCGGGTGAGGCGGGATTCGGTGTAACGCATGGCGGCGGGGGAGTCACCGTCGACGGAGCCGAAGTTTCCCTGGCCATCTACTAATAGGTAGCGGAGGGAAAAGGGCTGGGCCATGCGGACCATGGTGTCGTAGATGGCGGAGTCGCCGTGGGGATGGTAGTTGCCCATGACGTGGCCGACGACCTTGGCGGACTTGGTGTACTTCTTGTTGAACTGGAGGCCCATCTCCTGCATGCCGTAGAGGATGCGGCGATGGACGGGCTTGAGACCGTCGCGGACGTCGGGGAGTGCGCGCCCGATGATGACCGACATGGAGTAGTCGAGGTACGACCGGCGCATCTCCTCCTCAATATTGATGGGGTAGAGGAATGCGGCACCGCGGCCCTGGACGTTGGAGCCGCCGTTGGAGCCTCCATCGGGAGGGGTTCCGGCCGCTGGGGGGGCATTGGAGGCGGCGTCTTGTGGGGAGGGAACTTCAGGATTCTTAGGGTTGCTTGGTTCGTCTGGGGGGAACAGTTCGTCAGCCATGGTTTATCCCTCTATTATAAGGGTTTTTGCTGGCGTAGACGAGGGCATGAAACCAAGGCTAATGCGGCTTGGTATCTGCGTTCGAGCAGGTGATTGCAGTGACGGCAAGAAACCCTAAACGCAGTGAACACAATCCGATCTGTCACGCGTCGCACATACATGGCTGCCTCAAATGTTAATTTCCCTACGCCTTCTCTGTCTTGATGAAAAATCTTATTGACAACACTCATGGAGGCGTTTAGGTTCAGCATGTCATGTGAGCGATGTTACTGAATTTCTTACTTGTGAGTTACCTAAGTTTTAGATTATCTGTCTGAATAATCCTCGAATAATTCGATAAAAGCTGCAACGCGGAGATGGAATGCTAAATATCGTTCGAATGTCTACTCTGGGAGCAATCCTATGTGTTGGATCGTCATTGGCTGCGCAAACCAGCCTTAGTAGCCCAGTAACATTGAATGGGCAGCCAGTCTTTGATTCTAAAAATCTTCCAACACCAACAGTCGGAACTTACTTGATTGCTATGAGTGCCAGATTGCGAGGTGAATACATCCTCAGCGTCGAAGGGTATTACGCAACGCAAACGGTTCACCTACTGGTGGAAGCAAATCAGTATGATTCTGGCGCCACGCTTCAAGTGTTAGATAATCATTCCTATTCCGGTGCGGTTATGCTCAATAACTTCAGGGTGCTCCTACCCACTGGGGACGCAAACACAGCATATTTGGTCATGGACGTTGTGGGACATTTATATTCAGACCTAAGCACTGTTGTACATATTCAATATCAAGGTAGTGCTGGCTATGGCGCCGGTTTTCCAGCAGCTGGTGGGACCATACCGAGTGGCGCTATAGTTGTTGGTTCTACTGGACTGGCAATCAACGAAACAAATATTGGCATCGGCACCACGTCCCCAAGTGCTAAGTTGGAAGTCAATGGAAGCGTAAAACTGACCGCTGGCAGCGGCGCATCGGTGACGTTCTCCGACGGAACGATTCAGAGCACTGCCTGGAACGGTGTCCTCTCCGGCGGAGACTACGCTGAATCGGTCAACGTCTCGGGCGAACGCGATGAATACCAGCCTGGCGACGTCATGGTCATTGACCCTGCCTCCGAGGGCAACTTCCTCAAGTCGTCCACCCCATATTCCACTGCTGTTACCGGAATCTACTCCACCAAGCCCGGAGTGATCGGCAGACGGCAGCTCACTGCCAGAACGCACATGAAGGAAGAAGTTCCCATGGCAATGACCGGAATCGTTCCGACCAAGGTCACTGCTGAAAACGGCCCCATCAAGCCCGGCGACCTGCTGGTCACCTCCTCAAAGCCAGGCTACGCCATGAAAGGCACCGACCGCACCAAAATGCTCGGAGCCGTCATCGGTAAAGCCATCGGCCACCTTGACTCCAATGTTGGCGTCATCGAAGCCGTAGTCACACTCCAATAAGGGCTGGTTCTTGCGCGGCCCTTCTCCGTTGGCAGTCTGAGCTTCAAGGAGTGAAAATCGTGAACCGAATTCAACAAACCAATGATTTCCGGCGACGGCTACTGTCTGTAGCAGCCATGTTGTGCCTAACGAGTTTGCAACTGCTCGCGCAAACTGCCTTGCGCACGGACCAGCATGCACAAGCGGTTCCGCCAACATTGCCTGTGCTCTACCGTCATTTTCTTGCGTATCAACTTCATTTGGATCGTCGAGCCGACGAATTGAAGAAAGCTGGTCGCAACGGCGAAGACTTCCGGACACACTATCAAAAGGCGGTTGGGCTCTCCGATGACGCTTATGCAAAAGTTCGTAGAAGTGCCCTCCTTCTGGAAACTAAGCTTGCTACAAAGGATGCTGAGGCAGCCAAGGTGATTCAGGCTGATAGGAAAGCCAATGCAGGCAGAGTCGGCCTTGGTTTTGGTGGTCCACCGCCTCTACCTCCAGGCTTGGAACAGCTACAGAAGGATCGGGACGGCATGATCAA
>JANYER010000471.1 GCA_025359825.1 Granulicella sp. | reverse complement strand
CTGGCGACGATGGCGACGGAGTTAGATGCGGCGTGGCTATTGACCATGCGTGCGGCGCAGATGAAGGACAAGGGACAGAGGGTAACGCTCGAGGCTTCGATGGCGAAGCTGTATGCGAGTGAGGCGGCTTGCAGGATCTGTGATGAGGGTGTGCAGATTCACGGCGGCTATGGGTTCATCAAGGACTATCCGGCGGAGAAGTTCTACCGCGACGTGAAGTTGTGCACGATTGGTGAGGGGACCAGCGAGATTCAAAGGATGGTGATCGCCAGAGAGTTGCTGGGGAATAAGCCTAGTCGCGGGTGAGATTGTACTAACTTATGGATCGGTGCTATTTTTTGAGCGAGAGGGACAACCGCGATGAATCGTCCAATGCGTCTGCTGCTTTTGTTCGGAATCATTTGCCCTGCGGCCTTTGGCATGAATTGCAAAGACAAGGCTGGGAATGCTGTGCCGATTCGAGTCGCGAGTCGAGCAAAATACCGAGCGATTCAAGATGGGAAAGACTGGCCCAATCCCGATATCTTGGTTTCTCCGTATGGTTTTGACATTAGAGTTCCTGCATCGAAAGTTTCGCTACGGGATTTAAACTTCGAGCAGGTGATGAGTACTCTCGAATCGCAAAGTTGCGACGCGTGGCCACTTGGAGCGGTGATTTGGGTGTCAGAACATAGTTTCTTAGAGAAACCTCCTAAGATCTACGATCCGGATTTCGACAACCGAAGTTTCAAACTCCGAGACACATTGGTGCATAGGGGGATTAAGTTAGAGATGATCCCTTCGGCCTAGTCTGTCTATAACTGACTAGCAGGTTGGTGTAGTTAAAAGCTGCGCTGATTGAGCGCGGGTTTGGTGGGGCTGGCTTTCAGGGTGAGGGTCGCTGGTGGGACGCCTGCTGCGGTGGCGGTGAGGGTGATGGAGCCTGACGGTGCGGTGGCGCGGAGGATGGCGATGGCGGTGCCGTTGTAGAGCTTGTGCTCAGGGGCCTGGTAGGGTTCGTGATCTAGGAGGTTGCCGTTGTCGGTGGCGATGATTGCGGCGGGGCCGATGGTTGTGAAATGGACGGCGGTGGTGGCGTCGGGGAGCGGGGTGCCGTTCGCGTCGACAAGGGTGGCGGTGACGTAGGTGATGTCGTTCCAGTCTGGGGTGAGGGTGCTCGCGGTGGATTTGGTTAGGGGACTGAGGTTAGTGGTGAGGATGAGGTGGTCGGGCTTGCCTGCGGTGCGAAGGGTATCTTCGGCGACGACTTTGCCGGCAGTGCGGGCGATGGCCGTTAGTGTGCCTGCGGCGTAGGGGACCTCGAAGGTGATGGGGCTGGCGTCGGGGTGGAGTTTTTGGGTGCCGATGGTGGCGCCGTTCAGGGTGAGTTCGACCTCTTCGGCGTTGGTGTAGATCTCGATGTTCTCGGTGTGGGGTGAGGTGTTTGTGGGGGTCCAATCGAGCACCAGCGGCTGGCTGAAGCGGTTGGGGTTGGGAGCGTTCACGGCTTCGTAGCCGGGGTCGGTGGGGGATTTCTGGGCGATGGCCAAGCGACGTGCGATCCGAACCATAGGAGTGGAGGTCCACCAGGATTGGCGTTCGTAGGCGCGCGCGCGGGGGAGAGAGGTGGTCAGCAGGAAACCGGTGCCGGAGCCGATTGCAGGCCAGGCGGCAGCTTCACCGAGGTAGTCGATGCCGGTCCAGAGGAACTGGCCGGAGTACTCCGGGTGGTCGCGCATGGCGACCCATTGGTTGCGGTCGTGAGTGTTTTCGGTGCCGACGATGGAGCGGGTAGGCTTGTCGGCGTGGGCCTTGAGAATCTCCTGCTCGCGGTAGTTCTGGCCGATGACGTCGAGCAGATCGGCGAGACCGTTGTCGTAGTCGTGCGAGACGTTGGGGCGGAAGAGGCCCTGGGTGACGGGGCGGGTGGGATCGTATTTGTGGAAGGTGTCGACCAGTGACTTCAGGATAGGGATGGCGATGTCAGGCTTGGGTGTGTCGTGAATCTCGTTGCCGGCGGAGTAGAGGATGATGCTGGGGTGGTTGCGGTCGCGCATGACTGTGTCAGCGGTATCGCGGAGAGACCACTCCTTGAAGTAGAGGTGGTAGTCGTAGGGGTTCTTGGCGACGGTCCAGGCGTCGAACATCTCGTCCATGACGAGGAAGCCCATGCGGTCGCAGAGATCGAGGAACTCTGGCGCAGGTGGATTGTGGGCGGTACGGATGGCGTTGACTCCGAGGGCGCGGAGTGCGGTGAGGCGGCGCTCCCATGCGGCGAGCGGGACAGCGGTGCCTAGAGCTCCGGCATCGGTGTGGAGGGCTGCTCCGTAGATTTTGTGGTGGATGCCGTTGAGGAAAAAGCCCTGGTTGGGGTCGAAGTGGAATTCTCGGATGCCGAAGGGGACTTGCTCGTCGTCTGCCGTAGGCTTTTGATTTTCATGGATGCTGGCGTGGACGGTGTGGAGAGCAGGATGGTCCATCTCCCAACGTTCAGGGTGCGGAACTGTAAACTCTGCATCGAGATCGGCCGAAGCGTGAGGCGCGATGGTTGCGGGCTTCGATTGAATGGGTATGTAAGTCAATAGGGGATGTCCGTGTGGCAGCGTTAGTTCTACATTTAGCGTCACTGTAGCCGCTCTGTCAGTGTCATTTTGAACAGTGCTGCGGACGTGAACAGTCGCGGAGTCGGCAGAGACTTTGGGTGTCGTTACAAAGGTGCCCCATGGTGCTATATGGATTGCGTCAGTGGTGATGATGCGGACTTGGCGGTTGATGCCTGCGCCGGGGTACCAGCGGCTGGCGGGCTGCTGAGCGTTGTCGGTACGGACGGCGATGATGTTTTTGCCGGCGTGGAGGTGCGGGGTGAGGTCGTAGTTGAAGCTGACGTAGCCGTAGGGGCGGTGGCCGAGGAGTTCGCCGTTGCAGTAAACGTCACTGTTGGCCATGACGCCGTCGAAGGCGATGAAGGTGCGTTTGGTGGGGTCGAGTTTTGGCAGCATGATGGTCTTGCGATACCAGGCTACGCCGGTGGGGAAGAAGCCTCCGGATTTTTTGGAGGGGGCGTCTTCGCGGACAGGGCCAGCGATGGACCAGTCATGGGGGAGGGTGACGGTCTGCCAGACGGTGTCGTTGAAGGTAAGGGCTTGCGCGTTGGCGGGGTCGGATTGGGAGAGGTGCCAGTCTTGATTGAGGGGCTGGATGGTGCGAGGACTGGCAGCTTGGGCAGCGTTGGCGAAGGTGAGGAAGAGGGTCGCGAGGAGTGCTGTGCTTCGCATGAGAGTCCTTAGGAATATTTGGAGCGACTTTGTGTAGCTGCTGACGAGGTGGTGATAGCGGTCGCGCTTTGCGCGATGCCCACATCTCAGAATCGAGATATGGGGCACCCAGATTTGTAAGTGTCCGGAAGAGATAAGTGTCCGGAAGAGACTTCTATGCGTCTAGTTTCGGACTTCTATTTATTGGGTGGCGTGGGCTCGGGTTTGCCGGGGTTGAATTTTGTGGCGAGCTCTGGGGTGGACATGATTTCGGATGGGCTGGGGTTGACGGCTTTGGCGGTCTCGACGGCGATGACGTAGCTGGAGCCGAACATGTTCGAGGTGAAGAAGACGAGGGACTTGTCGGGTGAGAAGCGGACGTTGGGCTCGAGTTTGTAGTTGTGCTGGGCCATGTTGATGAGGTGCTCGGACTTGAAGACACCGGGCTGCCAGTAGTCGGGATCGTTGATGGCGCCTTCGCCGGTGATGAGTTTGGGGTAGAACAGTTCGATCCACTCGCCGTCGGGGGCTTTGGCTACCTGACCGGGATCGCCGCCGTCTCCGGTGAAGAGGTCGAGGTCCTGGGTGAGGTTGAAGTGAATCGACCACTCGTTGCGCTGCATGTGATACGCGACCTTACGTTTGGTGTCGAGGTTGTAGCCGACGAGGAAGAAGTCTTCGCCCTTGGGGTACTGCCAGTCGTACCAGATGGTTTTGCCGTCGAGCCCCCAGAACTCGTGTCCGGCGATCTCCATGAGCATGGTGCGTTTGTGGATGAGGGTGTTGTGGGTGCCGTCGATGTGGATCATCCAGATGCGATCGACCTTCTGCCAGGGGCCTTCGTGGCAGTACATCAGGAGCGTGGGGTCGACGGGGGAGAAGAGCAGGTGGTTGACCCAGTCTGTGCTCTTGAGCAGGGTGGTGACTTTGCCGTTGAGGGGGCCGGGGGTGAGGTTGACGGTATAGAGGATGAGGGGCTGGCGGGAGGCGAGGCGGCGCTCCATCATCTCGCCCTTGTTCTCCGGTTGGACGAGGGTTCCGGATTGCGCGCCGGTGGGCTGTGCTGGGCGCAGCGCGGGAGTGCCGTTTGCGGAGACGCGGTTGGCACCGTATTCGGGGGCTACTGCGGGGCCGTCGTTCATGGTGCCGGCGACGAGTGTTTCATCCGCGTTGACGGTGACGGCGTTGCCGCCTTTAGGCAGGTCGGCGAGCTTGCGGGTGGCGCCGGTGTCGATGTTTGCGCCGTAGATGGAGAGGACGTGGGTGGCAGGGTCGGTCTGGGTGTAGAAGATGGTGTTGGTCTTGCTGCCGACGACGATGGCATGGACGTTGTTGCGGAAGCGCGCACCGGGATCGA
This sequence comes from Granulicella sp., assembly GCA_025359825.1. Classification (GTDB taxonomy): domain Bacteria; phylum Acidobacteriota; class Terriglobia; order Terriglobales; family Acidobacteriaceae; genus Edaphobacter. The sequence continues at coordinate 2,309 of JANYER010000471.1, read as the reverse complement.
CTGGTGCAGCGGGGTCAGCCTTGACTGGGGGTGGGTTGGAGACCAGTAGACGGGCCTTGCGGGTGGCGAGGTCGTAGACGTGGATGCCGTCGGGGGCGGTGTAGATCATGGACTTGTGGTCCGGGGTGTAGGCATTGATGTTGAAGTAGAAGCCGGTGGAGTTGGGCTCGTCGGTGATGCGGTAGACGCGGTGGCCGGTATCTTTATCGACCCATGTCTTTGGGGGGACGGAAGACTGGGAGAAGGCAGCAGCAGTGCTGAGGAGGAGGGCTGTAGCGGTGAGGGTGCAGCGGGTCATTGCGGATGCTCCTGATGGGTGGACGCGGGTTGGGTGGAAGAGTTTTTGCTTGCCGGGCGCGAGTTTTTTATACACTGCGCGATGTGCAAATGGGAAATAATTCCTGTTTGCACTTTGTCGATATGGGAGCAAGGTTTAGGGCTGGGCATGGTCAAGCGGGGGCAATGCGTTTTACCATAGTGGATATGACTGAAACAGTGGCGCAGGACGGCAAGAGCACGGCGGGGCACGCGTCGAAGTACACGCGGAACAACCCATATTTTTCAACGGTTACGTATAACGAGCTGCTGACGGGCGAGGGGTCTGAGAAAGAGACGCGCCACGTAGAGCTGTCGCTGGAAGAGGGTATGACGTATGTCCCCGGGGACGCGGTGGGGATTCTGCCGGAGAACCGTGAAGAGGCCGTGGCCGAGGTATTGACGGCGCTGGGCTATAAGGGCGACGAGCGGGTGCTCGACCATTACAAGGTAGAGATCAGCCTGGAAGAGGCACTGCGGACGCGGTTGCAGATTGGCAAGCTGGCGCGCTCCAGCGTGAACCAGATGGCGAAGATCGCGCCAGAGCACGAGGGCTTCAAGGTGATGGCTGGGCCGGACAATAAGGCCCGCGCCGAAGAGTATTGCTGGGGCCGTGAGCTGGTGGACCTGGTTAAAGATTTCCCGGGCGTGATTAAGGAACCGCAGCAGTTGTTCCAGGTGGTGGCGCGGTTGACCCCGCGGATGTACTCCATTGCTTCGAGCCAGCTGGCGCATCCTGACAATGTGCAGACGACTGTGCGGGTAGTGCGGTATGACTCCCACGGCAAGAGCCGGCAGGGTGTGGCGAGTGGCCACATCGGCGACCGCGCCGGTACGGGCGTGACCATGCCGATCTTTCTTCATGCGAATGGGAACTTTCGGCTGCCGGAGGACACGTCTGCACCGGTGATTATGATTGGGCCGGGGACAGGGATCGCGCCGTTCCGGTCGTTTCTGGAGGAGCGGCAGGTGAAGGGTGAGCCTGGGCAGAACTGGCTGTTCTTCGGCGAGCAGCGGGAGAAGATGGACTTCCTGTACCGGGAGCAGTTGCACGGGATGCACAAGGACGGCTTTTTGACGCGGCTGGATACGGCCTTCTCACGCGACCAGCACGCCAAAATCTATGTGCAGGACCGCATGCAGGAGCGGGCGGCGGAGCTATACGACTGGCTGGAGCGGGGTGCGTTCTTCTATGTCTGCGGCGATGCGACGCGCATGGCAAAGGACGTGGAGACTGCGCTGCTGGATGTGATTGCGAAGGGTTCCAACGGGACGCTGGAGCACGCTGCCGCATACTTGGAGACGATGAAGAAGCAGAAGCGATACCAGAGGGACGTCTACTAGTCGCTAGTTGGTGGTACAGGAGGGCCGGATGCCTCTGGCCTTTTTGCTATTTGGAGAGAGCTACGTTGGTCAGCGGAGCGTGACGATGGGGTGTGGCGATATGCAGGGCGCGCGCGTGGTGGCGAATATCGATCGGCGGAGCGCTGACCAGCTGGCTGGTGGGGCCGACGTTAGTGTTGTGCATGTAGGGGAAGAGCTGGGTGCCCTGCTCGGGGCCGCATCCGGTGAGGATGCCGGTGATGGCGAGAAGGGTAGCTGCCGGTGCTGTCTTGCGAAGGAGTGCAGGGAGAGTCGCGTTCATGGGTTTCTCCTGATTCGGTGCAATTCGTCGAGCTAAAGGGATGCAGGCAACAAGCAAATGTTGAGACGGAAAGCGACGGCTTGAAGATGCACAGGACGGATGAAAAAGAGTTCCGATGACTGAGCAAGTGTAGGCGTGCCGTTGTGGGACGGCTATGCAACTGATGGTTGATGGCCATACAACTTCCGGGGGAGGGGATGGCCCGAGCGGGGGAGGTCGCTCCGGTGGGGGTATTAGCGTTTTGGTTAACGGCTGGTTAGTGACGATGGTGATTGCTGCTGACTAGACGCGGTTGTGATCTGGGCGCCAGTTGACGATGCTCTGCTTGATCGCCTTGGAATCCAGGTTT
>JANYER010000453.1 GCA_025359825.1 Granulicella sp. | reverse complement strand
GAGGTGTGGCTGTACTGTGCGCCCATCCAGATACCGATAAATGTTTTGCCACGGAGCATGAGCGTCAGGCTGATGGGGAGCATAAGTCCCATCGCTGCCTGTGTGCCACGCAAGAGCAGTGTCTCGAGGTCTTTGGAACGTCCGGACGCATCAAGGCTGCTCGCCAGTGGGATGAATGTGGCACCCATGGCCGACGCTACTTGTCCGGAGTAAATAGCCAAACTGCCTGCGATGGAGTAGAGCGTTACTGCACCGACGGACAGGAACGCACCGACTACGATGTTGTCGGTATAGTAGACGATCTGTACGGCGACGATGATGATGAAAGTCTTGAAGCTGTACGACCAGATCTTTTTAAGGGTGCTGATATGCGGTTTGCGGAGCCGCACACGACAGGGTGGGTACATCTTAAGTGCGGTAAGGCAGGTGACGAGTCCGGCCGTGACCGCGATGGCAAACTCCCAATATGCGAGCGTGATCAAACCGTGGCCACTGCGCAGGATCAGGATGACTCCGACTGCACGGCAGAGAGTCTGTGTCACCGAGATGGAGCTAAGAATATCGAAGCGATGAATGGCAGAGAGGACGCCGCCAAATACGCCCGAGACCAGCGTGAAGGAGACGCCCAGCGCGCAGAGAAGGACGGTGATCTGCCCCGCGTGTTGCAGGTCCTGGGGCACCTTGAAGAAGTGCGGGAAGAGATATGCAAGCAGCAGACTTAGCACGCCAACGACTGCGGCAATGAGAAGCCGTACCCAGAGAGCAGCCCCGATGGCATCCCGGGCTTCGTCGTCCCGGCCTTCCGCGTGACCCTTGGAGACAAAACGAACGATCGCGCTGCGGAGGCCGAGGTCCAGCAGATTCAAGTAGGAGACGGTGGAGACCGCAAGAATCCAGACGCCGTATGCGATGGGCCCAAGACTGCGGACCACGTACGGGGTGAGGAAGAATGGAACCACCATGCCGACGGCCATGGATGCCCAGTTCATGACTACATTGAGCGCAAATCGTTTTTTACTTGCCATTGATAATAGCCATGGGGAGAAACCTTTGGAACGCTCTTAATGGTAACAGCGAGGGCTTGTCCTCTTGTTGGACGACGTTGAGAAAGTGCTCGTCTTACCAATGACTTATGCTATCGCCTGCAAAGGGGTAGCGGGTCTGACACTTCCGTGGGATCTACGCTGCGTTGGATCGTGCTGCGACCGAAGTATCATGAATGCTGGAGACGATGTGCTGTCTTTGCTGTGCGCTGCTCTCATCATGCCTAGCCTTTTTTCATGTAGCTCGCGTGTGCTTGCCTCACTCTCTGGTTCGACGGTTGGGCTTGCTCTATCGCGCTTCGAGGTGGCAAGGTGAGTCTACTTTTCTGGGCATCATTTGGCGTTGTGGTGTACGCCTACTTTGGCTATGCGGTGCTGCTTGCCGGCTTGGTGCGTCTGCGACGCCGTCCGGTTGCGCGTAGTCCGATCTTCCCCACCATTTCAATCGTTATCGCCGCACGCAATGAGGCGCGAAATTTGCCAGCCAAGCTGGAGAACCTTCGGCAGATGGACTATCCGCCGGAACTGGTGCAGATCGTGATTGCATCGGACGGTTCGACGGACGAGAGCGTAGCCATTTTAAGAGCTTCCGGACCCAATGTGGTCCCGGTGGTGCTGGAAAGCTCGGGCGGCAAGGCTGCTGCTTTGAATGCCGCGGTGCAGCATGCGACGGGCGACGTGCTGGTGTTTCTGGATGCGCGACAGAACGTCGATGTCTCGGCGGTGAAGGAGATGGTGTCATGCTTTGCCGATGCGGAGGTGGGTGCTGTGAGCGGCGAGTTGCTGCTGGAGTCCAGCCCAGGCAAGGCGGCGAACAACGCGCTGGGGCTGTACTGGAAGATTGAAAAGCTGGTGCGGAAGCTGGAGTCGGCGACGGGATCAGTGGTCGGAGTGACGGGCGCGATCTATGCGATGCGGCGCGAACTATATGTTGCGATCCCGGCGGGGACGCTGCTGGATGACGTCTGGGTGCCGATGCAGGTGGCACGGCAGGGCAAGCGGGTGATCTTTGAGCCGCGGGCGATTGCGCGGGACCAACTGTTCAGCGAGAAGGGCAAAGAATTTTCACGGAAGGTTCGCACCCTGACCGGGAACTACCAACTGCTGCAGCTTGCGCCGTGGATGATTACGCCAGCCAATCCGCTGCTGTTTCGATTGGTGAGCCATAAGCTGCTGCGGTTGATGGTGCCTCTGTTGCTGGTGGTAATGGTGGTGTCGGCAGCGCTGGCGCATAGCCCGCTGTATTGGGGCATCTTTGGACTGCAGGTGGTGTTTTATCTACTGGCGCTGTTGGGCGAAGGCATTCCGTCCGCTAAGAGCCTAAAGCCTGTTGCCATTGCGAATACATTTGTGATGTTGAATGCAGCAGCTGCGATGGCGTTCTACAATTTTGTCGCAGGCCGAAAGAAGCTGTGGAGCTAGCTAGTAGTTTTTAGCAGCGACGCAGGGTCGAAGCATGAGCCATGAAGTGTTTGGAAGAGTTTGAGAGGAACATACGTTGGGAACAGGAATTGGACACTACATCCCGCTGATTGCATACCTGGGCTTCTGGGTGATGTCCTTGTGGTCGCTGGCCGGAAAGCCGCTTTATGGGCTGTATTACATGATCCCGTTTCTTCCCTACCGTACGATGCGTGACCACTTCCTAGACTATCCGTTGGGCGGAAATGTGCTGACCATCTTGATCGTAGCGGTGCTGATTGGCGGCTTGATCTACGGAAAGCATCTCCCCAAATCCAAACTCTATGTCATCTGGTTTGTCTTTGGCGTGTATCTGTATATGTCGATGTGGCTGGGGACTATGCTGGGCAATGCTCCAGCTCCTCTATGGCTTTCAGACATCAACTTCGTAACCTGGAAAGACTACATGCTGATTCCGCTGATCTTTGCGGCGACGGGCATGGTGGTCGAAGACAGAAAAGCGGCTCGAACCGTGATTTTGCTGACTGGAATTTCGGTCCTCTTTATTGATCGAAGCTTTCTGATGGAGAGCTTGTCGCGCAGCTGGACCAACTTTGACGAGAGCAAGCGAAGCGGTGGCCCGTTGGGGTATGGCTCGAATCAAACGGCCGCGTTCTTTGCCCAATTTGTCATGTTCTTCTGGGGCTTTGGGCAGTTTATGAAGCGAATCAAAGTGAAGCTGCTTTGCTATTCGCTGGTGGGAATCACGACGGTTGCTACGCTGTACACATTCTCCCGCGGATCGTACGCTGCCCTTTTGGTTGCGGTCCTTGCTTTGGCGATTTTGAAGGACCGTAAATTGTTGGTGTTTCTGCTTGTATTCATTTTTACCTGGCAGGTTGTTCTGCCCACCGCAGTAACCCAACGCGTGAATATGACTCAAGGCCAGAATGGTCAATTGGAAGATTCTGCCCAGGAGAGGGTCAATCTGTGGACTGCGGCCCAGGATGAGTTCTTTAGCAGTCCAATCGTCGGAATGGGGTATGCCACCTTCCAACTGGGGCAACATACTGACAATCTGAAAGACACCCACAACTGGTACGTGAAGGTAGCGGTAGAAACGGGTTTGATTGGCCTTGCAATGGCGGCTTTGATGCTGCAGCAGATGCTGGCGCTGGGGTACAGAGTGTTCAAAAAGGCGGACGACCCCCTATACAAAGGGCTTGGTCTAGGGGTTTTTTTGGCTGTGATCGCGTGTATCGTCGCCAATTGCTTTGGTGACCGATGGACTTACCTGGAGATCACCGGGCTGCTTTGGGTACTCGTGGGCGTAGCGGTGAGGGCGGAGTACCTGATGGTGAGCGATAGCCCCCATGTGCCGGTGGACGAGGTAGACGCTACGGCAACGCTGGCGGCCCATCCTGCTTATCGTTAGACGGGTCGCAAGATTGGTCGCCGCATCTGCTGCAGCATGTCGGTACTCTTCCCTGCCAGGCCGCTGATTTGCTGACTCACCGAACACCCAATCGATACCGATCGAGCTATTCATCATTAGCAGTCGCGTAGTTTGAGAGTGGCTGTAGTGATTGCTTACAACTCCCTGACGTGAAGGCTGCGACCAAGTGCAGCCAGACGGTTGGGTATATCCACTGCATGAAGTTCGGGCTCCTCACATGCTGCGGTGAGGAGCCCGATTCCTTGTAGCACCTCTAAGACTTCTTTCTACAACCTAAGCAACCCCTGAAAGCGCCTTCTGGGCATCTTTGCCTATGGTGCCATTGGGGTCCAGGGTAACTGCCTTTTTCAAGTGGGTGGAGGCGTTGGTCTGGTCTCCGGTTTTGAGGTAGGTCATGCCGAGGTGATAGTGGAGCGACACATTGTTGGGTGCTGTCTTGAGGGCCTCTTCAAACTGATCGCGCGCGGCGAAGTAGGAGCCTTTACTGTAAAGAGCCCAGCCGAGCGTGTCAGCAGTACTGGGTGAATCCGGGAGCGCACGGCGAGCAGTCTGCGCGAGAGAGAGTGCCACGTCAAGATTCTGCCCGCTCTCGATCATCAGGTAAGCGAGGTTGTTGGAGGCGACCGGCTGCTCCGGCTGATACTGGAGAGCCTTCTTGTAGTTGGCAGTGGCTGCATCTTTATTGCCGCGGGATTCCTCCAGCGAGCCGAGGAGAGCATAGGCTTGGGCGTCGGTGGGATGGGTCTTGATCCATTCCTGCCAGACTCCGATGGCTTTTCCAACATCTCCGGAGGCCACCTGCGCACGCGTATATGCCGAGATTGCGCCCGCATCCTGCGGGTTCATCTTCATCGCCGTCTCGGCTGATTGAAGAGAGCCCTTAGTATCGCCTGTGGCTAACTGGACCTCCGAGAGCTGGTCGTACATCTGGCTATTGGGTGTGGATTTGGCGATCTGATCCTGAATCCGTGCGATTGCCTTGGCGGGTTGTTTCTCGTAGAGATCCAGTGACACCAGAAGCTGAAGAGCGCGGACTGAGTTGGGATTGCTGGTCAAGGTCTGCTGGAGCAACTCTTTGGCCTGTGGGATGTGGTTCTGGGATAGCTGAAGCTGGGCGAGTTCCAGAGTCGCGTTCGCGTCCTGGGGATTGAGCTTGAGGGCTTGCCTGAAGTCGGCCTCGGCTTTGTCGGCCTGCTTGTTGGCCAGCTCGGCGACACCGCGCCAGATGTATGGATTAGAGTACTGCGGCACAATAGCCATGGTGGCTTCCGCGACCTGGGTCAGCAAACTATAGTCATGCTTCAGCAATGCCATTTGCCCGAGACCTTCCTGGGCCTCGACGCTCTTCGGATTGATGCGAGTCGCATCGCGATAGCTCTGTTCGGCAAGGGCTGTATCGCCCTTAGCGGTTGCTGCGCGGCCCAGCCAGAGTTTGAGCTGTAGATTCTCGGGATTGTTCTTGGAGGACTTCTGCAGCACATCGACCGCTTCGTTGATCTTCTTGTCATCGATCAACATCATGCCGTTGAGGACGACGACATCAGGATCGTTGTGGTCGGATTTGACCAGGTCGGTGATGATGGTCCTGGCCTTGGGATACTCCTTATTGGAGATCAGGAGACGTGCGTACATCACCTTAAGCGATGTGCTCTTTGGGTGCTTCGTTACGAGGTCGGCGACTATGGGAAGGGCCTTGTCCAACTGTTTCGTCTGGATGTAATAGCTATTCAACATCTGGGCGGCTTGGGGCGAGTCGGGAAGATCATCGGCTGCCTGGCGAACCGTCTGCTCTGCCTGGGCCTTGTCACCCTGGCGCATGTATATGCCCACAAGGGCGCCCCGGGCCTGAATGCTCTTCGGATCGGCAGCGATGCCTGCTTTCAACTGCTCGATGGCCGCATTCGTATCGCCCTTCCGCTCCAGCAGGCTGGCAAGTACCAGATGAACCGTAGCGTTTTTGGGGTCGAGTTCGACCGCCTTGCGAAGCTGATCTTCCGCAGCGGCCCCGGCGGTCGGGTCGGAGCTTTGGATAAGTCCAAGCGCAGCGTGGTAGTTTGCTTTTTTGGGGTCGATCTCCAGCGCTTTTTGAATCTCAGCCAGGGCCCCGGCCCGGTCGCCTTTGGCAGCAGCAACGCTCGAAAGCAGTGCGTGGGCGTCGCCGTTATTGGGTTGCAGAGCAAGGACAGCATTGGCTTGATCGACAGCGCGCTGTGCCTGATTGCCGGCCAACAGCATGTTGCCAAGATCGATGCGGGCAGCGACGTTATTGGGCTGTAAATCGACCGTACGCATCAGCTCTGCATAGGCCTGCAGCATGGAGTTCGTCTTCAGGAAGGTCTTGGCAAGCTCGTAGTGGGCCTCGGCAAAGTTATGGTCGACCTTGAGCGCGTTAGAGAACTGGATGGTCGCTTCCTTGTACTTGGCATCCTCGAAGTAGCGCTTTCCACTCTCCAGGTACTTCTGCTTCTGCACGTTCGGGTCACGATGACAGCCGAGAGAGGTTCCAAGAATCAATGAAACAGTCAGAGCTGCCAGAACCCGAAGGGCTGCCTTATATATCGTTTTTTTCATGACCAATTTTCCTCAAAAGACTCATTCTGCCTTGCATACTGCGAGTTGTATTTCGTATTTCTTCTACTGATCGTGTTGACCCGCATCCGCCTAGTCGGGAATGAAGCGAGGCAGCACCGGTGCCATCTCGCTGGTAAACCGGACGACCCGGTTGCGTGCGGTTGCAATAGACTCCAGCGGCATGACCGGTGTAATGACGCGGACGATCGCTCCATCGGTGCGGTTCATGCGAATTGCGTCGGCGATCATATATAGCTTTGCCTTATACTCATTGGCAATGCTACGCCCGTGTGCCTGGTACCAGTACAGGACGAACTGCTTGGTATTGCCGTCGCTGATAACGTACTCGCCAACGGTAAAGACCTTGCCGTTATCGGCCGTCAGAGTGGTGTAGCGCGAAGACTCAAAGTTCCAACCAGCGCCGGGCAGACAATTTTGAGGCGAGTGGATGGACTGGCCGGTGCGCTGTGAAGCGAAATACCCAATGAACAGGCTGATCGGGACGTCCGACCGGGTGGGGACGGACACCTTCTCCACGCCCGGTTCCGGCAGGACCGCGGGTCCGGTGTAGAGGCGGTTGAGGAAGTCACCTTTACCCAGGATGGCAAGAACATCGTCCTGCATGGCGATATCCCTGGAGGTCCACACGCCAATGGTCTGCGGCATCTGACTAAGAGGCTGACTGGAGGGAACGTTGTCCTTGTCGCCGCGGGAGTGCAGCAAAAGCGCAGTTGCTAATAAAAGGAGAGATATGGTCCAGAAACGAGGGTATTTCATCAGGCTTTTACCTCGACAGGCGGCGGGACGACCACACGCATGATCCGGTGCAGGATATACAGGCACCCCAGAGAGATAACAAACATGACCCATCCAGAGAACTCATGGAAGAAGCCCATTGCCTTCTCCGGGTCCCAGTACTGAACGCAGAGGCCGGTACCAACGATGCGCGCCGCATTGGCTGCGACGGCAATTGGGATGCTGGCGATGGCGAGGACAACGCGTCGTTTGGTGGTGCGCTCCAGAAAGTAGCCATAAAAGACGGCCAGGGTAAAGAGGCTCATCAAGGAACGGATGCCACTGCAAGCCTCGGCGACCTCCAGCTTCATCACTGGCAATTCGATGACATTGCCCTCATTCAGGACCGGAACTCCGAGCAGCGGCAGAATGGCGCTTGCCACCCGGGAGGCAAATAGCTGGAGCGGGAAGGTGATCTGATTGAAGACGATGGCGGGAAACGGGATAGCCAGCAGCAGGACAAAGAGCGGGAATCGCAGGGCCACCAGCATAGCGCGACCGAAGAACGTCCAGATGATGCCGGCGAGGAGGATGAGGAACGAGATGCGGGAGAGGAAGAGGTCTGCCCCGTAGACGCCAAGAATGACCACGACGATACCGAAGAGGACCAAAGGAAGACCGCTCCAGGTGGCGCGAACCGGGGTATTCCGTAGTACGGTACGGTTGTCCCACAGGACGAAGACGGCAAAGAAGGGGACGAGAAAGCCGTGGGAGTAGTCGGGCAGATCGTACCAATCGAAGACCAGCTTCGCGACCACACGGAAGTATACGAAAGCCAATAGTAGAGCGATCGCGACGTAGGGGAGCCACTCGCGAGGTCCGGCGGGCGAGTACAAACTGTGTTCTACGCCAGTCGCGGGCGTTCCGAAATCCTGGAGCTGTTCGGCATAAGCAAGTCCATCGCCGACAGAACTGGCCGCCTGTTGCGCGTAGGGCTCTGTCTGTGTACTGCCTGTTGTTGTTGCTGGAACGATATACTTCACATGTCCTCTGTAAGAAGCAATATTCTATGCCGAACGAAACATCCAATTCCCTGCTTTGAGGAGTCTATTCCAAAGCGGGTCAAAGGAAAGGTCTACCAAAGTGGTAGTTACGAGTCCACAAAAAAGGAAAGATTTTTCTACTCTGGCTGCTAGTCTGCACATTACGGGTTGCATCTGTTTCCTGGACAGTGGATGCACGTTGCCGTCCATAGGCAAAGGATGGACCAGTACGAACTGATTGTAGGGAAATTGCAGTTTTTTGGTAAATACTTTCCCTGGAGTGGTTTGATGACGTAGTTTGGCGATTGTTGTGCAGGAACTTCAACGGGAAGTACCGTTCGAATGAAATCGGAGAGCGGCAAGACCGAGAGACCTACCGAACGATTATTGGACTGAAACGAGATGATGAAGGCTAATCCTATGATGAATAAGGAAGTTACCAGCACCACGCAGCTGCGCGGCGCGACTTCGACCGTACTTCAATCGTTGCTCCTGTTGTCCATGTGTGCCACCGGCGCCCTTGCGCAGGATACGAAGCCAGCGACGACGACTACCGCTCCCCCTGCGGCGAGCATGCCCGCAACACCGGCACCCGCAACAAGCTCTACCCCCGCCACCGTGGATACCCCTCCGCCGCCGACCCCCCAAGTCCTCGCAAGTGTCAACGCGGCCAGCTACGTGATCGGCGCAGATGACCAGTTACAGATCACGGTGTGGCGTGAGCCCACACTCTCCGGCGTGGTTCCGGTGCGTCCGGATGGCAACATTTCCATGGTACTGGCGGGGGATATTCCGGCAGCAGGCCTGACCCCGATCCAGTTAGGCGCCGATATTGCGAATCGGCTGAAGAAGTTCATTCAGGACCCAAGCGTATCCGTAGTCGTGACAGCGGTTAATAGTCAGCGTATTTTTATGATCGGCGAGATTGGCAAGGTTGGGCCTTTGATGTTGTCTCCGGGGATGACGCCGCTGCAGGCGATCGCCTCGGCCGGAGGGCTCTCTACCTTTGCTAACTCCAAACGTATCTACATTTTGCGTGGACTACAAGGTAAACAGGTGAAAATTCCCTTCAACTACAAGGCGGCCCTGAAGGGTGACAGTAAGCAGTTGATTACGCTGCAGCCCGGCGATACGATCGTGGTTCCATGAGGTGTCCCGTGAAGACATCGATAGCGATGCTTGCGGTTCTGGCGCTCTCCAGCCTGCGCGTCTACGGGCAGGCCGCGCCTGCCGGAGTGTCCAGTGAACCTGCGTACAACCCAGGCCCTGCCCTGCCACTGATGGACGGGAGCTTCCAGTACTCCTTGACTGGCTCGGAGATCGTGCAGTTCGGGGGCTACTCCGGACAGTCCGGTCGTACGTACCTCTCCAATCTCTCGGGCACGGTGGAGTACATCGCGCCCAAGAAGGACCGACCCTTTACCCTGCTGTACTCGGGTGGCATGTTGTACTCCACGTATAGCGCACAGGGGATTTCAACGTATCAAAGCCTGACGGCAGCGCAGGGTTTTGTGCTGGGACCGTGGGCGTTCGGTTTCTCGGACTCGGTGTCGTACCTTCCGCAATCCCCTACGACCGGGCTCTCGGGAGTGGCTGGCGTCGGCGACCAGGGGTTACAGGTGCTGCCAGACCCCAATGTCCCAGCCCAAACCATACTGACCAACTATGGCCGACGGATCAGTAACGGCCTGAATGGCAACATCGAGCGGAAGTTGAATGGCCGGACATCGATCAGTGGCGGCGGGAATTATGGCATTCTGAAGTTTATCGACGGCAACGGTGTCTCGAGCACCCAGATCTCCGGCCAGGTGGCTTTGAATCGGCGACTGGACCGGCGCAGCAGCGTGAACGTGAGCGGCGTCTACTCCACGTTCACCTATGCCGATAACTCTAGTTCCTTCCAGTCCCGCGGGGTGAACCTGGGCTACAACCGTCAACTGACCAAGGAAGTCTCGATGGAGGCTTCGGTCGGGCCCCAGTGGGTGAGTGGGTTCCAGGCCTACCCTCTGTCGTCCGGACTGCCAGTGATCACGAACGTTCCTTCCCGCTTGAATCTGGCGGCGAATGTGGGACTGTCCTGGACGCATCAGCATGTCGTCTCTTCGCTGAGCTACTCCCGCGGCGTGAACTCCGGCTCGGGCGTGCAGATCGGCAGCCTTGCGGACAGCGTCTCCGGGCAGGTGCAGCGTCGCTGGGGGCGTAGCTGGTCGACGTCCCTCAATGGCGCGTACACCCACTCCAGCGGCCTGGTCCAGGCAGGAGACACCTCTACTTTTTATGGTGGCGGCCAAGTATCGCGAGGAATAGCAAAGAACTTTTCCATTTATGTCAGCTATACCGCGATTCACCAATCCATTCCGAGCGCCCTAACCGGTCAAAACGCTTTCAGTGGCTTGTCGCAATCGCTGGGTGCTGGTATTACATTTTCGCCCCGGTCCGTCCGACTGAACCGGTTCTAAGGAGTCACTATGCTTGGTCATCGCGCACTTACGACAGACGACTATTTACGGATATTGAAGAAGCGCTGGTGGATCGCAGTTATACCAGCGACCATCTTCGCGATCGTTGGATTTGTGGCAACGTACTTTGTTACGCCAATTTATATGTCGCAGACGTTGGTGCTGATCGAACAGCAGGCGGTTCCGTCGGATTACGTGAAGCCGGTCGTGACAGAAGACCTGAATGCGCGCCTGGCTTCGATGCAGGAACAGATCCTGAGCCGCTCGCGGCTGCAGCCCATCATCGAAAAATACAACCTCTATAACCAAAAGGGGATGGGCATGGACGGCCGCATCGACCTGGTGCGCAAGGACATTGCAATCAAGCCGATTGAGTCACAGATCGCGCGTACGGGCGGTCTCCCCGGATTCTTCATCTCGTTCAAGGCCCGGGATGCCCAGACAGCACAGCAGGTCTGCGGTGAGATCACCTCCCTCTTTGTCAGCGAAAACCTGCATGCACGCGAGCAGTCTGCCCAGGGCACGATGGAGTTCCTGAAGCAGCAACTGGCAGACGCCAAGCGCAACCTGGATGAGCAGGACGCACGCCTCGCAGCCTTCCAGCGTACCTATGCTGGCAAACTGCCCGGGGAAGAGGGCGGCAACATGCAGATGATGACCAGCCTGAACACCCAGCTGGATGCAGCCACACAGGCGCTGGCCCGGTTGGAGCAGGACAAGACCTATGAGGAGGCGATGCTCTCCGCCCAGACGCGAGACCTGCCGGCCCCGGACCAGCAGCGCGTACAGCCGCAGGCGCAACAGCAGGAGTTGCAGGCGCTGCTGGCCCAGGAAGCAGACCTTACGACGCGCTACACCGACGACTACCCGGATGTAATGACGGTGCGCCGCAAGATTCGAGAGCTACGCGCGAACATGGCGAAGCCGCAGCCGGCCGCAGCCCCCACGACCTCTGCAGCCAAAGGTCCGGAGCCTATTGGGATACTGCAACTTCGTGCCCAGATTCGTGCCGTGGAACAGATGATCGTTCAGAAGCGGCGCGACCAAAGCTCGATCCAGAACCAGCTCCGGCTGTATCAGGACCGTATCTCCTCGAGCCCAACGGTACAGGCCGATTTCAAACAAATTACTCGCGACTATCAGACCGCACAGGCCTTCTATGACGAACTGCTGGGCAAGATGAACCAGTCCAAGATGGCTACAGACCTGGAACGCCGTCAGCAGGGCGAGCAGTTCAAGGTCATGGACGCACCGAACCTTCCCGACGGACCTTCGTTCCCGAAGCGTGGTGTGTTCCTCGGCGGCGGACTTGGTGCAGGCCTGATGCTGGGTCTGCTGGTGATTGCAGTGATCGAATATATGGACACCGCGGTTCGCTCGGAGAGCGACATCTTTGCCTTTACAAAGCTGCCGACGCTGGCTGTCATCTCCATTGCCGCAGACGTCGTACAACGCGAGAAGCACAAGCCTGGCGCAAAACGCGAAAAGATTGCACCGGCGAACAACCCGCTGATGAATGTAGGTAGCTAACCATGTATAAAGCCTTTTTCAAATTACAGAGCAGTCCGTTCGGGACGAGCCCCGATCCGCGCTTCCTCTATATGATGCCGCACACGCGGGAGGCCCTGGCCTGCCTGGAGTATGGCATCTCCGCACGCAAGGGCTTTACCGTGCTGACTGGTGAGGTTGGCACCGGAAAGACCACATTGCTGCGACGAGCGTTGAGCTCTTTCAGCAACCGGAGAGTCTCGACCGCGTTCGTCTTCAACCCGCGACTGGATGTACTGGACTTCCTAGAGTTTGTCTTGACCGATTTCGGCCTCGTGCCTGCGACGCGCACGAAGTCCGGCATGTTGCTGCAGTTGAACCGCTGGCTGATTGAGCGCTTCCGCATGGAAGAAACCTGCGTGGTGGTGGTGGACGAAGCCCAGAATCTCTCCTGGGACCTGCTGGAAGAGATTCGCCTGCTGACCAACCTGGAGACCTCGTCGGAGAAGCTGTTGCAGATCGTCCTCTCCGGCCAGCCTGAGTTGGAAGAGAAGCTGCGCCACCCCAGCGTTCGTCAACTGCGCCAGCGCGTCTCGCTGTGGTGCCGCACCCAGCCGCTGACCGAGGCCCAGACACAAGCGTATGTGGGAGAGCGCCTGAGAATCGCCGGAGCGTCGTGGCAGATCTTTCCCCCGGAGGCGCTGGAGCTGATCCATCGCTACAGCCGTGGAATTCCACGCATCATCAACCTGATATGCGAGCATACCCTGATCGTCGCCTACGTTGAGCAGGTGCAGCAGGTGACACCAGCCATGGTCGAAGGCGTAGCGTCCGAGTTGGAGCTGGAGACACAGCCCTTCCTAATCTCGACCGCATCCATGGGCGGCGGGTACGGAACCAGGAATGCTTCAGGTGAACCTTCGAACTACATGCCAGCCTTCAACGGCGAACCCCATGGGAGACAAGACCGATGAGCAAAATCTACGAAGCACTCCAGAAAGCAGAGTCCGAGCGGAACTCCGCCGGAGCCGAACGTGTGAGTCGCCGATCGGACTATGACGAAGCGAGCGCTCGCAGCTCGGCCGCAGCCGTGGCGGAGTACCAGACACCGGTCGCTCCTCTGGCGCAGCCTGAGATCTACCGTGAGCCGATGGCCGAACAGAAGGCGCCCGTACAGGCTTCCTCCTCGCTGGACCTGAGCCGCGTTCCAAGGCATCCGTGGACACCGACCTACTCCCAGCTACCCGCCCTGTTGGAGCGCGGCCCTGCCGTGGAACAGTTCCGCAGTCTGCGATCGCGCATCCATGAACTGCGCGACATCAGTCCGTTGAAGTCCATCATGATCAGCAGCGGTCTGCCGCAGGAAGGCAAGAGCTTTGTGGCCACTAATCTGGCCATCAGCCTGGCACGCCACAAAAACAGCAAGGTGTTGCTGATCGATGGCGACATGCGCCGCTACACGCTGCACCAGCTGCTGGGCTGCCAACCGCATCCCGGACTGGCAGACTATCTGGCCGGCAAAGCAGAGATCGTGGAGGTGATGCAGCGTGCCGAAGACGCCCCTGCATCCGATAAAGTCAAAGCCGCTATTCTGCCGAACCTTACCTTTATCGCTGGCGGCAACGGCGGCGACAAGGCCGCGGACCTCTCCGGCAATCCTCGATTTGGCGAGCTGATTCGAATTGCGGCACCACACTTCGACTGGATCATCGTGGACTCTTCACCGGTCTTGCCGGTATCGGACGGAGTCAACCTGGCGCGTGCCTGCGACGGTGTGATCCTGGTGGCGCGCAGCGGCATGACAAAGTACCCCGTCGCGCAAAAGGCACAGTCCGAACTTAAAGCCTCGAACGTGCTCGGCTTTGTGCTGAATGCAGTCGAGAAGCCGCCGCAGGTTGGCGGCTACTATGGATACGACGCAGACCTGGGGTAGCAATCAGGGAGCAACAACCAGGAGTCGCAACCAGGTAGGCGCAAATCAGGACGGAGCAGGAAACGCAATGATACGGCTGTTCAACGTGTATTACCCAACCCGAACCATCGTTTTACTGCTGTGTGAGGCGCTGATTGTAAGTGGCTCCTTCCTGCTGGCAACGGTGGCGCTGGTGGGGCCAGACACCTATCTCGTGTTGAACTACGAGTACGGGGCTTACAAAATACTTGGCTTGACCGTTATCACGCTGCTGAGCTCCTACTACTTCGACCTGTACGAACCCCAACGCATCTCGGCGCGCTGGGAGATCTACTTCCGGCTGCTGCTGGTGCTTGGCTTTCTCTCTTTCCTGCTCTCTGCAATTACCTACTTCTTCCCTGCTGCCGACCTGGGACGATATGTCCTGGTGCTGGGGCTGGGGCTACTGACGGCCGCCCTGGTGGCATGGCGCAGTGCCTACGAATGGATTATCGGACGAGAGATCTTCCGCGAGCGGGTCTATGTGCTGGGCGCAGGGGAGCGCGCCCAGACCGTCGTCCAGACCCTGCGGACCAGAAAAGACGCAGGCATGGAGGTAGTGGGCTGGGACGAGATTTCCTTCGACAAGGAACAGCGCAAGGAGGCCTTTGCATCGGCACTCCAGCAGTTCATGGGCCTCAAGCCGGGCGTCGACCGGGTCATCGTTGCAGTGGAGGACCGTCGTGGCGAGCTTCCCGTGAGAGAGTTACTTAAGTTACGCTTCAACGGCATCGTCGTTGAAGACGCCGCGACCCTGCTCGAACGCCTGACCGGGAAACTGCACCTCAACAGCCTGAGCCCCAGCAGCTTTATCTATAGCGAAGGCTTTCGCATCAAACCGTCACAACAGATCGCCCGCCGACTGGTCTCAACCCTGACTGCGGCGATTGGGTTGCTGATCACCCTGCCATTTCTACCCTTCCTCATATTGTTGGTGCGGTTCTCCTCACCCGGACCCATCTTCTTCCACCAGGTGCGCGTCGGCATGAACGGGCGCAACTTCAAGGTGCACAAGTTCCGAACCATGCGCACGGACGCAGAGGCCTCCGGCGCCAAATGGGCTACCAAGAACGATCCGCGCGTCACTAAGATCGGCATGTTCATGCGCAAGACGCGCCTGGACGAGCTTCCGCAGCTCTGGAATGTTCTGTGCGGCGACATGGGATTCGTCGGCCCGCGGCCGGAACGTCCAGAATTTGTCCCAATGCTGGTGGAGAAGATTCCTTACTTTGAGCTACGCCACATGATTCGTCCCGGCCTGACCGGTTGGGCCCAGGTACGGTACGGCTACGGAGCCACGCTGGCAGAGGCCCGCGAAAAGCTGGAGTTCGACCTCTACTACATCAAACACATGACGCTCGGCCTAGACCTGCTGATCATGTTCGAGACAGTCAAGACCATCATTCGCCGCCAGGGCGCACAGTAAGTCCCCTCCCCTCGAGCCTGTAAAGCTCCCATTTACTTTGTTCCGTAGCAGACAATCGAGCTTGCCAATTGGCAAGCTCGATTGCTTTGTGTCCGTTGCAGTTGTGATGGAGTGCCGTGTGTTTAGTAAACCCGGGTGCGGGAAGAGAGAGCCGTCTTGAGAGTACGTTCATCGGGGGACTTCTTCAGCATTTGAGGAAGCCGAATCGGACGGGGTGGCACCTCCGGCATACCGGCTTCGCTGAGCTTATACAGCAAGGAACGGTAGCTGATCTGGAGCCACTTCGCCGTTTTCTGACGGTTCCAGCTATTGGCCTGTAGAACTTTGAGGATGATCTGCCGTTCGAGGTCCTGGGTGGCCTGCTTGGTGATGCGCTTCAGTGAGACGGGCTCACTGAGGTCGATCTCCGTGGTGATGCCACCGTTGCGCGGTGCATCCGGCATCAGTTCGGCGACCAGCGCCTCTTCACTGCCGATCAGCACATAGCTGCGGATGAGGTTTTCCAGCTGACGGATGTTTCCCGGCCAGTGGTAGTTCTGCATCAGCCGGACCGCACTCTTGGAGAGCAGTTCGGGGGTGTTGCGAAAGGCCTTTGCGTAGTAGTCGATGAAGTAGTCGATCAGGACAGGCAGGTCTGCAATTCTTTGCCGCAAAGGGGGCAGGTTGATGGTCACGGCGTTGATGCGGAAGAGGAAATCCAGCCGGAAGGTACCATCTTCCACCTGGGTGCGGAGGTCTCCATTGGAGGCTGAGACCAGGCGGGTCGCAATGGACCGTGGCTCATGCCCGCCAACGCGGACAAAGGTTCCATCCTGAAGCACCTGGAGGAGCTTTGACTGGACAGCGAGGTCGAGGCTGCCGACTTCGTCCAGAAAAAGTGTGCCGTTATGGGCCTGTTCGACGCGTCCGAGTTTAGTGCTCATTGCGCCGGTAAATGCGCCTTTTTCGTATCCGAACAGTTCGGTCTCGAGCAAGGAGTTTGGGATTGCTGGACAGCTCACCTTCACAAGTGAACCGCGTGCGCGCATCGAGAAGGCATGAAGAAGGCGTACAGAGATTTCTTTGCCTGTACCGCTCTCCCCTTGAATCAGGACGGGCACGTCTGTTTCTGCAACCCTCTCCAACTTATTTCGGACGGCCTGCATTGCTGCAGTTTTACCGAAAATAATGTCGAGCGGCGGCAGATTAAGCAACGCAGCGGACTCATTATTGTGCACCAAGGTCGTTTTTCCTATCAAAGGTCTAGCAGTAGGGCAGTCTCAAACATAAAGATATGAGCACGTTGACCTCCAACTAAACCTGTACAACAAAAATACTTGATGACTATGGTTAGTCTCTGAGAGAAGCGTTCCGATTTCCGCAAAAACTCTTGCTGTGACGCTCTGTTTATCAATACCTCATCAGTCATATGGCGAATTGTTACCAAGGTAACTTTCAATAATTTTCTCATTTTTCTCTCTACAAGAAGAGCGATAGCATGTAAGCTTGCAATACTCTTAGAGGGAAAGAGAAAATCTTTATCTCTTTTGTCAGCAAAATTGTTAACACTTCTCTGCCAACGTTCTTTATTTTTCACACGATCTGGAACTTGTTTTCCCTAGTACCGTGCACTTGATTTACCACTGGGGCGATCGTGACGATAGATGGTTAGTACGTGGTTTCCAATTGTCATTCCACCGTCCTTTGGGTCCACGAGTATCGCCAACTGGGGCACCTGGCCTGGATTTGGCGCAAACAGGGGTTTACCAATGTCAGCTTCGTTGTCTTATCCAGTGTCTGCTTTGAATACGAATATTAAGTCCCGCTCTCAGATTTTGATTCTGGAGCCGGATGTGGCGGTTCTGGACTATCTGCGCTCGACCCTCTCCAACCAGTACTCGTTGAGCCTCTTCTCTGAAGAGCAGACGCTGCTGGATCGACTGGAACAGAGTGGAGATCCGGATCTATTGCTGCTTGCGCTGCATACGCACCGCGACCCCATGCCCTTGTTGACCCATATCCGCTGCAGTAAGCCGCACCTGCCGGTCATCGTTCTCTCCTGCTCGGCGGAACTGGGCGACCTGGAGATGGTCATCCGCCTGGGTGTGCGGGCGATTGTGATGAAGCCCTTTCTGGGCAGCGATGTCGAACAGGCTATTGAAGAGCACCTGAATAATGCCGCCGCCGATCGAGAAAAGAAGATCGCCCCGTCGGACACGATGCGTGAAATTCCACTGAACGAGAGCCACTCGTTCGTCCGCTCCAGCAAGAGGATGCGGGACCTGGAGGCGCAGGCCGCACTGGTGGCACGCGCGGACATTCCATTGCTGATCCTGGGTGAGAGCGGAACAGGAAAAGAGATTCTGGCCCTCTATACGCACAAGATGTCCTCCCGCAGCTCCAAGATCTTTCTGAAGGTGAACTGCGCCGCGGTACCGGCCGACCTGCTGGAGAGCGAGCTGTTTGGCTACGAGCAGGGCGCGTTTACTGGAGCCATCAAGACCAAGCCGGGCAAGTTTGAGACCTGCACAGGCGGCACGATCTTCTTGGACGAGATCGGCGAGATGCCGGCCATTCTGCAGGCCAAGCTGCTGCAGGTGCTCCAGGACGGTACCTTCTCGCGTCTGGGCAGCCGCTCCCCCATGAAGGTGGACGTTCGCGTGATCGCAGCCACCAACATCAATATGAAGGAAGCGATGGCCAATAAGAGCTTCCGCGAGGACCTGTACTACCGTTTGAATGGCTTTACTCTCAGTATTCCTCCGCTGCGGGAGCGCAAGGACGAGATTCCAGTGCTCTCCGAGTACTTTATGCGGAAGGGCGCCAAGCGGTATAACCGCGAGATCCTCCCTATCTCCCCGGCATTGATTAACGCGCTGACCGGGCACCACTGGCCTGGCAATCTGCGTGAGTTGGAAAATGTAGTGAATCGGTACCTGGTACTGGGCGATGAAAAAGCCATCCTCGATGAGCTGGCTCCGCGTGATAGCTTCGAAGCAGTGTCGGAATCGAACCCCGACGCGCAGAGCGGAGCTGGACTCAAGGCGCTGGTCCGTAGTCTGAAGGGCGAGGCTGAGTCGACCGCAATCGCGCAGGTACTGGAGGGAACTGGATGGAACCGGAAGGCAGCAGCAAACGACCTTCAAATCAGCTACAAGGCCCTGCTGTACAAGATCAAGCAGTACGATCTGTCTCCGCAGAACCGGGCGTAGCGAGGAAGACTTTGGATCCAGAATTACCGACTACCTACCGAGTTGTCATCCGTTACGAAGACCACGCCGTACGAGGTGTAGCGCAGGCCAGTGATCTGGGCTCACTGGAGCAGTTGCTGCGCAATGAGCCCGCCTCCTCGCTGGACTCCATCCGGTTGGAGCTGCTGGACACCGACAAAGTAGAAGATGTCTCCACACGCAACGCCAAGGCAGTCTTCTTTGTGAAGACCTTCGATGGCGATGAGCGGCACCGCGCACTGCACTTCCACGAGAACGCACCCATTGTGCAGGGCCTGTGGGTCCGCATCGCCTTCCACGACGGCGAGACCATTGAAGGCATCATCCGCAACAGCCGCGATTACGTGCTGGAGCATGGCTTCTTTATGATGCCCACCGACCCAAACGGCAACAACCAGTTGATCTATGTCCTGAAGGACCGACTAAAGGACTTCAACGTCCTGGGAATGCGTAACGCTCCCCGGATGTTCAAGCCAAACTAGTCCCTTGTTTAACTACTTAGAATAAAAACAAGGGCTGGGATCGCACACCGCGATGCCGGCCCTTTTCCACATGTGCGTCTATTGCGGATTCTTGCCTTGTGGAGAGGCAGCGGTGAAGCCCTGGTTCGCGTCTAATTAGCGATAGACACAGGGGAGTGATCGAAGTCCTCTATAACCCAGAAGTTGTAGGGCGGCGTGTTCCAGACTTCATAAACTAGTCGCACGCCTGCCGATATGTGAGCTGTAAAGATTCGCTCAGGCCCCCATGATATCGACCTCGATCTACGAACTCGTCCCAAAGCAGGTTGAACGACTCTCGCAGCGGAAGTTCCAGTGGCTTACCTTTCCGAAGGAGCTGGAAGACCGCTACGAGAGGGACGTCTCTGCGTTCCGACTCGGGCGTTTGTGGGTGGAAGGGCTGGTAGCGATCCTCCTCTTCAACCTGCTTTTATTCGCCAACCATTTTCTGATGAGTTCAGTCTCGTGGAAGGATGTGCTGTTTCGGTCTGGACTGATCACGCCGGTCGCCCTGCTGGTTAATTTCGCCATGCGGTTGAGGCCGGGCAAGGTCTATCGCGAGGCCAGCATTGCGTTGGCCGCCTGCTGGATCTGCTACACCCATCTGTACATGGAGCTGGGGCAATATGCTCTGGGGTCATCCTATGCCCAAGTTGGGGTAATCGTCGTCATACTGTTTACGAACGTCGTGATGCGGGTGCAGTTCCCCTATGCCCTGGCGGTATCAATAGCCATGATGGCGGGCGACCTGGTGTTCCTGCGTCTGGAGCACTTTGATAATCGGGCCGAGAAGGTGTTCGCCGCAACCCTGACCTTGTGCGCCATTGCTATGACGTTGATCGCCAACTACAGCCTGCAGCGCGAAGAGCGGCTTGCCTACCTGCTGCGACTACGCGGAGAGATCCAGAGTGATGAGTTGACGCTGATCAATCGCGAGCTGCATCGCATCTCCAACCTCGACGGACTTACTGGACTGGGCAATCGCCATGCCTTTGCAGCGGAGTACATGAAGCTTTGGAAGCAGGCCTTGACCTCTCGCGCTCCGCTCTCTGCCGTGCTGATTGATATCGACAACTTCAAGATGTTGAACGACGTGCGCGGGCATTTGTACGGCGACCAGGTGCTGCGGCGGGTCGCGTTGCTGGTGCAGCAGGCCCTGCGTGGCAAAGGAGACTTTGCGGCTCGGTTTGGCGGCGAAGAGTTTGTGGCGCTGCTGCCGGGTGCCAGTCCTGAGGCGGCCATGATGGTAGCGGAACGCATTCGCAAACTGGTGGAGGTCGCAGGCTCGCCCGCAGTCGACAATGTGCAGGAGCTGCCTTCCACATGGGCAACGGTGAGCTGCGGCGTCGCTACCTGCTGGCCGACCCATACCGACCTGCAGGACAAGCTGCTTGATGCGGCGGACAAGGCGCTGTACGAGGCCAAGGAGCAGGGACGAAACCGCGTCTGCTACTCCGAGATGGCTATGGAACGCCGCTAAATCTACCGCCCGTTGGGGTTCCAGCCGTGCGGATTGCTTTTATTCCGGTTCAGATCGCTCTTCGACTGGATGCCCGTTTTGAAAGGCACGATGGGCCAAAGCTTGCGAACGCTATCGGTGAAGACCATAAAATTTCCATCGGGGTCGGTGATGGTGAGCCGGTTTTTGCCCAGTTTGTAGGCGATGCCTCGTGTCTTGAGTTTCGCTGCAGTGGTGTCAAGATCCAAAACTTCAAAGTAGATGCGGGAGGCGGTGCCGGTGAGTGGCTCCAGTTGAACCTTGTCCTCGCTGGCTGGGATGTACAGCAGATGAGGGTTCAAGCCTACGGTGGTGAAGAGCAGCTTCTGGGTATAGAAGTCATGGGCTGCGTTCTCATCCTTCATGCCGAGACCGACCGCGAAGAAGCCCTCGGCGAGGCGGCTGGTGCTGATATGTTTGCCCCGGTCTTCGTAGTGGAGGGAACCGGGCATGTACTGGGTGTACTCGATGTTCTGGTTCTCGGGGCCACGGAGGGTGAAGAGCAGGTTGCCGGCGCCGGCTTTGCGTACCGCGATTGGCGTGAGGCCCTGGGCGACGTCGAAGTCGTGGAGAGCGTTGAGGTCTTCGCCATCGAAGCACAGGTGCATAAAACCGTAGGCGGGCTGATTGTCGGGCGTCGGCGAAGTTGGGTAGAGCTCAATAAACTGGCGGTTGTTGATCTTGATGAAGGACTGGCTGATGGGGCTGGCGTCGTTGGCTTTGTCCTTGTGGAAGGCGAAGGCCTGCTGGTAGCCAAGCTTCTCGTAGAAGGCGCGGGAGACGGCGATGTCGTGGACGCGGATGGCGATGTGGGCGATGCCGTGGATGGGTGGCGATTTTGGTGCGGGAGGTGCCGGGTTCTTCTCGTCGAACTGCATGGACGACTGGGCGTAGAGCGGGGCCGCGAGAAGCAGCGAGACGGCAAGCAGGGCTTTGGACATCGGCATGGTAGAGAGAGAGCTCCTGAATCGGCCGAGGACAAAGCGGCCTGACACTGGAGACGATGATAGCGCAGCCCGCTGCCCAAGGAGGATGGTTAGGAGCCTCCGCTCTTCTGGGCTTCAATTTGCTGCTTGGCGCGGAGAGCTACGGTATTGCCTTTCGCTCCTGCTGCGGTGAGGAGTTCTAGGCCGTGAGCGGGGTCGGCGGTGAGGCCGTGCAGGCCTTCGGCGTAGGCCATGCCAAGCAGGTACATGGCGTTGGGATCGGTCTTGGCTGCTGAGAGCATTAGCTTGGTCCCGCTGGCTTCATCGACCGGGCCACCGGTACCGGACCACTCCATTGCGGCGAGGTCGGTGGCTGCTTCGGGTACCTGGTTGGCCGCCAGGGTGAGGTAGGCGCGCACCAGCGTGGAGTTTTTCTTCTCCTGCTCAAGCGCTGCGAGCATGTAGGATGCGAGACCGAACTGGTTGGAGGCGGCCTTGGCGTAGTCCTGTAGCTTGCCTCGTGCCGGATCGGCGTACATCTGCAGATCGCGCGAGTTGTAGTAGTTGAGGAAGGCGGACCAAAGCATGTTCTCCATCGCACCGGGAACGTTGTGTAACGCGGCGCAAAAGGAGTATTCACGCTCCACATACCAAAAGTAGGAGCTCTGGCCTAACTGCAAGTTGCGGCCGAGCAGGTATGCCGACTGGGCGTCCGTGTTGCAGTTGAATTGACCGAGGGGCTTGGACTTTTCATATTTCTTTTGCAGTTCTGCCTTCGCCGTGTCGGTAAGCGGCGGAATCTTCGCGTGATCGCGTTTGAACATCTCCAACTGACGGTCGAGCAACGAAGGCAACGCTGCGTAGGCCTGCTGGGTGAGTTGCTGCGACGTCAGCAAGGTGCTGGCGGCACTGGCAGTGTCGGCTCTACCATCGAAGCCGCGAGCCAGAGCGCTCTTTGCCTCTGCATTGCCGCGCGTTGCTGCAACGTTCATCAACTCCAGCGCCTTGGCCTAATCGCGGGGAACCCCATTGCCGGCGGCGTAGAGCTTGGCGAGCAGCGTTGCGCCGGCGGGCTCTCCGGCGTCCATCGCTTTGCGGGCCCAGTAGGCTGCTTTTACGTCGTCCTTCGCGATGCCGGTGCCGTTGTGATATGCCACAGCCAGACGCGACTCGGCAGGAACATGAGCTTTTTCAGCGGCGGCGATAAAGAAGTCGGTGGAGGCCTTCTGGTCTACGGCTAGGGTGTGCTGGGCGGTCGAAAAGGCGTCACCGAACTGATACATGGTCTGCGCGTTGCCGCCGCAGCGCACCGGATCGAAAACTTCATCATCAGAATCATCTCCCTACAAGCCGTATGGAACAGGATGGAACGCAGATACAGGGCCCGGTCGAAGTGTGACGAAAAATAGTGCAACGAGCATAACGTGTTGAATCTACGTCATGCGGAATCATTTTGGATACCTTCCATTCGGTACTGACGAATCGAAACGGGTTACTTCCCATAGACAACAGGAGCGTGCATTCGGCCTTTCAGCTACCCCACCCCCCCTCCCCCCCTATCCGGAGCGTAAGCTCTTTCTTTACTTGTATTTGCGACCAGGCAATGACGCCAAAATATTCCAAACAAAGGAGTTAGGCTCGGCCGTGGGCCGAAGTGGTTCCTTTTTGTTCTCTAGTTCAATTGTAGCGAGGGCACCATAACTAAAGACTCGTTTATTTTTGGGTTTTATGTGGTTTGAATTGTTGGGCTTAGCGGATTTGGATAGGCGCTGGGGGCTTGACAAGATTTCAAGACGGACGCGGAGAGCGCGGAGGGGCGCAGAGATCGCAGAGTTTTAGACAGGGGGATGCTCTCTTTCCGACTTGGGGGTTTGTGGAGATGGGTAGGAGAGTGGTCGTGCTGCGCACGATGCCCACTCATCAAAATCGATGAATAGGGCACCCGGCAGGCCTTCGACGAACTGATTAGGCGGTGAGGACGGCTTCGATCTGGTCTAAGGCCCAGGTTAGGTCGGCCTCTTCGATGATGAGGGGTGGGGCGAGGCGGATGACGGTGTCGTGGGTCTCTTTGCAGAGCAGGCCGCGGTCTTTGAGGGCTTCGCAGAGGGGGCGGGCGGGAGTGTTGAGTTCGATGGCGAGCCAGAGGCCTTTGCCGCGGACGGCGTGGATGAGGGGGCTCTTGATCTTCTGGAGGCGGGTGAGGGCGTAGTCACCGAGGCGGGCGGAGCGGGCGGCTAGATCTTCATCGACGATGACCTTGAGGGCGGCGCGGGCGACGGCGCAGGCGAGTGGATTACCGCCAAAGGTGCTGCCGTGGTCGCCGGGGTGGAAGACGCCGAGGACGGCGCGGCGGCTAAGGACAGCGGAGACGGGGTAGTAGCCGCCGGAGAGGGCTTTGCCGATGATGACGACGTCGGGGGTGATGCCTTCATGCTGATAGGCGAAGAATTTGCCGGTGCGGCCGAGGCCGGACTGGATCTCGTCCAGTATGAGCAGGACGTTGTTCTCGCGGCAGATGGCGGCGACCTCTTTGAGATATCCGGGGGGTGGGATGAGGATGCCGGCCTCGCCCTGGATGGGTTCGAGCAGGAAGGCGCAGGTGTTGGGGGTGATGGCGGCACGGAGGGCGTCTGCGTCGCCCATGGGGACGTGGCGGAAGCCGGGGGTGAAGGGGCCGAAGCCGGAGCGGTACTGCTGCTCGGAGGAGAAGCCGACGACGGTGGTGGTGCGGCCGTGGAAGTTATTAGAGAGGACGATGATCTCAGCCTGATCGGCGGGGATGGCCTTGATGGTGTAGCCCCATTTGCGGGCGGCCTTGATGGCGGTCTCAACGGCTTCGACGCCGGAGTTCATGGGCAGGGCCATATCAAAGCCGGTGAGGTCGTGGAGGTCTTTGAGCAGGAGCGGGAGCTGGTCGTTGCGGAAGGCGCGGGAGGTGAGGGTGACCTTGTGGACCTGGTCGTAGAAGGCGGCGAGGATGGCGGGGTGGCAGTGCCCCTGATTGACGGCGGAGTAGGCGGCGAGGAAGTCGAGATACTTACGGCCGTCGACGTCCCAGACCCAGGCACCGGCGGCGCGTTCGATGACGACGTCCAGTGGGTGGTAGTTGTGGGCGCCGTACTGGTCCTCAATGGCGATGAGGTCTGCAGCCTGGGCTGAGGGCTGCTTGAAGAC
Source organism: Granulicella sp. (assembly GCA_025359825.1). Classification (GTDB taxonomy): domain Bacteria; phylum Acidobacteriota; class Terriglobia; order Terriglobales; family Acidobacteriaceae; genus Edaphobacter. The sequence continues at coordinate 8,396 of JANYER010000453.1, read as the reverse complement.
GATTTGGGAGATGGACTCGGAGGCTGGCACGGGGCTGTCTCTCTCTGGGTTAGGGCTGTGGCTTCGAGAGGTCGTACTGGCTGGATGTACAGATGTACAGCGGTGCGGGCCGGCAAGACGTCGGGGTCACAGTCTATGAATGCTGCTTTGGGAAGTTGCTGTTTCTTATGCTACACGGCGGGTTGCGGGGAGAGAAGTTGGTTCCGCAAAATGGATTTTTATGCGTGGGGGACGACTGTTTATGCAGTGCTGAATTCTCTAAACGCAACATGTAAACGGGCGGCTTGTAGGTAAGTCGTTTGCATCTCACAGGGCGAGGGATTAAATCCATGAAAATTCAAGTACGAATTACGCGGACGGATGCGGGCGCGAATACTCGCGTGAAGTCGGACACCAACGAAGCTAGCAAGGATTATGGCTCGTGGGATGAAGCACTCGCTGAGGCGAATGAGATCGGGTTGATCCACGCTGTGGAGGCTGCGGCTGCGAAGATTCTGCCGCCGGGGATGCCGTTCCACACGACGACGGAGACGGATGCCACGGTCTTTAGCATGGCAGGCTTTGTAAGCGGCAAGCAGCAGCCGCCGCAGTAACACTCGCGCGATTTGGGCTGTAGCTAACGGAAAAATCCCATTGAATGGACTGGCTTGTGCCGGTCGATTCAATGGGATTTTGTTTGCGAGTGCTTTATGCGAGTTCGAGTTCTAGCTGCTTTATTTCTGCATCCAGTTTGGCGATGCGGAAGCTGCGGATCTGGCCGGGGGCCGGGGTTTCGGACTTTGGCTTGGTGGATGCGGCGGGAGTTGCGCCCTGCCACTTGGCTTTGAGGAGCGAGCTGAAGGCGGAGAGGTCGACTGCACCGGTGTTGGCTGGAGCGGCTTCCTCTTCGACTGCGGCGGCGGGGAGTGGGCAGGGGGCGAAGATGCCCTCACCGAGCTCGACGCGCGCCTTGCCGTTATCGATGCTGATGATGCGACCGGTGACCTTGTCGCCCTGCTGGTGGTCGGCGAGAAACTCGTCGAGGTCGCTGGGGATAAGCTGCTTGATGGAGAGGCGGATCTGGCGCTTGGTGGTGTCGACGTCGAGCACCTGGGCCTTGACCACTTCGCCGATACGCAGGACGTCGGTGGGGTGGTTGAGGCGCTTCTCGGCGGTGATCTCGGAGATGTGGATCATGCCTTCGATGCCTTCGGCGACCTGGATGAAGGCGCCGAACTTGGTGAAGGAGACGACCGGGGCTTCGACGGCGGAGCCTACGGGGAACTTCTCTGCGATGCCGGTCCACGGGTCGCCGAGGGCCTGCTTGAGGCCGAGGGCAATGCGGCGGGCGGTGGTGTCGATGCCGAGGATGATGGCTTCGACGGTGTCGCCGATCTTGAGCATGTCAGAGGGCTTGCGGACCTTCTTACCCCAGGCCATCTCGGAGATGTGGATGAGGCCTTCGACGCCGGGGGAGAGTTCGACGAAGGAGCCGAAGTCGGCGTCGCGAGTGACGGTGCCGGTGACGCGTTCGCCGATCTTGTAGGTGTCGGGGACGGCGTCCCAGGGGTGTGGCTGGAGCTGCTTGAGGCCAAGGGAGATCTTGCCAGTGGCAGCATCAACCTTGAGGATTTGAAGATCGAGCTCTTCGCCTACGGTGAGGATGTCTTCGGGCTTGGTGACGCGGGACCAGGCGAGGTCGGAGATGTGGAGCAGGCCGTCGGTACCGCCGATATCGACGAAGGCTCCGTACGGGGCGATGGAACGGACGGTGCCGTGTACAAGCTGGCCTTCCTGAAGCTCAGCGAGACGCGTGGCCTTGCTGGCGTTCTCTTCCTCTTCGAGGACGGAGCGGCGGTCGACGACCACGTCGACGGAGTCGCGGGCGGTCTCATCCTGACCTTCGATCTCGAGCTTGGTGATGCGGACGCGAATCTGCTGGCCGACGAGCTTTGCCATCTCGGCTGCGTCGCGAGTGCCGGTGCGGGAGGCGGGTAGGAAGGCGCGGGCTCCGACGTCAACGGTGAGGCCGCCTTTGACGACTCCGGTGACAACTCCGGTGACGATGCCCTTGGCGGCGAAGGCTTCTTCGAGCGAAGAGAAATCCTTGGGCTGGGCGAAGCGCAGGAGGGAGAGCTGGTAGTAGCCATCTTCGTCGCGGCCCTTGACGGTGACGACAAAGGGGTCGCCGGGGCTGGGCGGCGTGGCGAAGGCGGTGAGGGGAAGGATGCCCTCGGTCTTGTAGCCGATATCCAGCAGCGCGGAGTCGGCAGTGATGGCGGCGATGGTGGCGTTGATCTGCTTCTGGCCGGTGTCGGAGTAGGTGGCGTGAGCCTGCTCATACTCCTTGAGCATGGCGGTGAAGTCGGCGGGAGATGTCTCCGGGGCTTCAGCTTCTTCTACAGCGACTGCAGGCGGGTGGTGTACTGGAGGCGCCTGGGGGGCGGTCTCTGGAGCCGGGGACGTCGCAGGGGCTTCGGTGGAGGCGGTGGCTTCGGGGGGCGTGAGGGATTCGGTGGTTGAGTTGGACATAAGGTGTCATCTTCATTTTGGCATAGGCGCGGGGTCGGGTGCTTCCCTGCCCTGCTGTTGGGTGGAGCGGGTGGGTTGTGGGTTAGGCTGGAGGTATCGGTTTGGGCTACTGCCACAGGGTTATTTGCTATGCGGACAGGGATGCGTCGGGTGCTCGTGGGCGGGTTGGTGGTGGGGATTTCTCTGGCTGCAGGTACGAGTGGTTTTGCGCAGGCTACGGTCAGGACGGCGAAAAAGACTGTTGCAGCGGCTGCTCCGGTTACGGCAATTTTGATGAGTGACATTCATTTTGATCCGTTTCGTGATCCTTCGAAGGCGGCGCGGTTGGTGGATGCGCCGGAGAGTGAGTGGAACGCCATTCTGCAGGATCCGGATGCGCCGGACCAGCAGGAGGCTTTCACGCGGCTGCAGAAGGGTTGCAATGAGGCGGCGATTGATACGCCGTATGCGCTGTTTCGATCGAGCCTGGACGCTATGAAAGAGAAGGCGGCGGATGCGCAGTTCGCGCTGCTGAGCGGCGACCTGCTGGTGCATAACCTGGCGTGCCGGTTCAAGACGCTGATGCCGGGGCGGACGGAGAGTGAGTACAAGGCGCTGGTGGCGAAGATGACCAACTACGTGCTGGACCAGACACGGCTCTCGCTGAAGGGTGTGACGCTGTATGTGGCGCTGGGCAACAACGACAGCACGTGCCGGGACTATGCGCTCGATCCGAACGATGCGTACCTGGCGACTACGCGGGAGGCGGCGATTGGGTGGCTGCCCAATGGGGCGCAGAAGAAGACTGCTTATGTGAACTACGGCCAGCGTGGGGATTATGCCATTACCATGCTGGCTCCGGTGCGGCGAACACGGTTGATTGTGCTGGATGATTTGTTTCAGTCGCGGCGGTACATGGGGTGCGATGGCAAGCCGAATCCTGCGGCGGTGGACGCGCAGATTGCGTGGCTGGAAAAAGAACTGGCCGGGGCGAAGCAGCGGGGGGAGCGGGTTTGGGTGTTGGGACACATTGCGCCGGGGCTGGACTCCTACACGACTCTGCTGCAGCACAAGAATGTCTGCGCGGGTGAGTTGCCGACCATGTTTCTGTCGTCGGAGCGGATGCAGAACGTGATGGCGAAGTATGCGGATGTGATCAAGCTGGGAGTCTTTGGGCATACGCATATGGACGAGATGCGATTGTTTGGCGGTGCTGTCGATAGCGGCCATTTAACTGGGCCTGAGGGAAAAGTCGCGATCAAGATGGTGCCTTCTATCTCGCCGCTGGCTTCGTTTATCTCGCAGTTTGTGGTGGCGAAGGTGGATACGAAGGCGGCGCAGATGAAGGACTACACGGTGTATGCGGCGTCGAACATTACTGGCGTGGATGCGGTGTGGTCCAAGGTGTACAGCTATGGGGAGGCCTACCAGGAGGCTGAGTTTTCGCCGAAGGCGATGGACCATTTGATTGAGGGATTTGAGGCAGATCCGACTGCGCATGATGCCAGGACGGAGTCGTACCTGAAGCATATTGTTGGCGGGGAGAAGGCACTGCTGCTGAAGGCGCTTTGGCCGCGCTACTCCTGCGTGATGGCGCACCACACAGTAGAGAGCTATGCGGCTTGTTACTGTGCTGCCAGCAAGACACCGAATTAGTAGTAGAACGTTGAACGAGAGAGACGCGAGAGAATAGAGATATGTTGATACCTTCGATTGACCTGATGGGCGGACGGATTGTGCAGTTGGTGCAGGGCGAAAAGCTGAAGCTTGCCTTCGATGATTTTGAGTACTGGATTGAGCGGTTCAGCAAGTATCCGGTGGTGCAGTTGATTGACTTAGATGCGGCGATGCGGCAGGGAGACAATCGCACGCTGATCGAGATGATCTGCAAGCGGCTGCCGTGCCAGGTGGGCGGCGGGTTGAAGACGGCGGAGGATGGGCGCGCCTTGCTGGATGCTGGAGCCAAGCGGGTCATCTATGGGTCTTCTTTGTTTGGTGTGCCGGTGGATGGCGAGACGCCTCGTCGCCATAAGATCATTCGGCTGGAGTTTGCCGAGGCATTGAAGAAGACGCTGGGCGAAGAGGCACTGGTCTTCAGCGTGGATACCAAGGGTGGCCGCGTAGCGGTGAAGGGGTGGAAGGACTCGGTGGACCTGACGCCCGAAGAGGCGGTGACGTGGCTGGAGGATTCGTGCGCTGCTTTCCTCTACACGCATGTGGATACAGAGGGGACGATGACTGGCTTTCCGCTGGATGTGGCGGCGATTCTGCGGGCGTGCACGGCGAAGCAGTTGATCGTCGCGGGGGGCATTAAAGAACAGGCCGAGGTCGATGCGCTGGATGCGATGGGCGTGGATGCCGTGGCCGGCATGGCGGTGTACTCGGGGGCGATGGACGCCTGAGTTTGGAAGCCGCGGCGACGATTGATACGGCGTTAAGGCTGGTTTAAGGGGCTTGGGGCGAGGATGGTCTTCGGCAAAGAATTATGCCGCAAGGAGAATCGTCATGAGGTTTCGTCCGGGAGTTTTGTTAGTGGGAGCTATCGTCGCCACGGCTGTTGCTGCGTCGGCACAGGACAAGAAGATCGAGCGGTCCGCAGTGCCCGCAGCGGTCGAGAAGACGATTCAGGCCCAGACGCAAGGTGCCACTGTAAAGGGCCTGGCTACGGAACGCGAGCACGGCAAGCTGCAGTATGAGGTCGAGACGATGGTGAACGGGCATAGCCGCGACCTGGCAATTGCTGCGGACGGCACGTTGCTGGAGGTAGAGGAAGAGGTAGCCTTCAACGCGCTGCCCACCGCTGTCCAGAGTGCGCTGACGGCCAAGGCCGCAGACGCTACCATCACCAAAGTGGAGTCGCTGACCAAGAAAGACAAGCTGGTGGCCTACGAGGCCGCCACGCGCAAGGGAGCCAAGAAGGGTGAGATCCAGGTAGGCCCGAAGGGCGAGGCGCTGAAGCACGAAGAGTAGTAGGGTTTAGAGCAGTTCTCCTGTTGCTGTGGAGTGGGAATTTTCTAGCAGTACCGTTTTCATTTCAGAAAACAGACAAGAGTGAAATGCCACCCTCTACACCCACAGGACAACAGCTCTAGCCGAGGACGAGCCGTGCGTATTGCTGTGATCGAAGACGAACCCCGCCTGGCGGACAACATCGCGGCAGCGTTGCGCGAGGGCTCCGGCTATGCCGTGGATGTCGCACGCGATGGTGCGGAAGGGTTGTACCTGGCGCAGACCAACTCCTACGACGCGGTGGTGCTGGACCTGATGCTGCCGAAGCTTTCGGGCCGCGAGGTGCTGCGGAAGATGCGGGCGGGCGGGGCGAAGACGCCGGTGCTCATCCTGACCGCACGGGACGAGAAGGAGCTGATCGTCGGCCTGCTGAACGATGGCGCGGATGACTACCTGACCAAGCCGTTCGACCTGAGGGAGCTGCGTGCCCGGCTGCAATCGCTGATTCGCCGCAGCCAGGGCCACGCGGTAGCGAAGCTGGCGATTGGCGACCTGGAGATGGACACCGCACGCGCGATTGTACGGCGCGGAGGCGTCACGCTGACCCTGGTGCCGATGGAGTACCGGCTGCTGGAGTACCTGATGCACCGCCCGGGCAAGGTGATCTCGAAGACGAAGCTGCTGGAGCACCTGTACGACTTCCACTGGGAGAAGTTCAGCAACGTGATTGAGGTCTACATCGCCGGGCTGCGCAAGAAGATAGACGCCGGCAGCAGCGTGAAGCTGATCCACACTGTGCGGGGCCACGGCTACTGCGTACGCGAAGAGGAGCCGGAGTGATACAGATCTCCATCCGCCGCAGACTGCTGGTCGGGGTCGCCGTTGTACAGATTATTGCTGCCACGCTGAGCACGGTGTTAGTGGTGCGGCATGAACGACGCCAGTCCTACATGGTGCTGGACGCGAGCCTGAGTGAACACGCAGCGTTGCTGAAGTCGGCCATCGAGCCGCCGGACGAGTCCAACTCCGGTCTCTCGCTGCATCGGGAGCTGCTGATCCTGCAGCGGGGCGAACGGTATGTGCTGCGCGATGCGAATGGGCGGGTGGTGGCAGCGTCGTCCAACTGGATGGGCGATGTGCCGTTGCCGGATGCTCCGCGCAGCTTTATCGATCTACGCATCGAAGACCGGCCCTACCGCGCGCTGGTACTGCACGACATGGCCCTGCTGAACGTGGAGCCGGATGAGGTCAAGAACCTTCCGCGGCTGACGCTGATCTACGCGGTGCGCACCCGCGGTGCAGAAGAACATATCAAGCACGTCGCGCTGATCGCAGCGGCGACCTGCGTCGGGCTGCTGCTGGCGTCTCTGCTTGCGACCAGCTGGGTGGTAAGTGTGGGGTTGCAGCCAATCGTACAAATCGTGGAACGTGCCACGCGGATCGATGCCTCGAACTGGGAGCAGGAGGACCGTGTCGAAGGCGCGGAGGCGAAGGAGCTCGCACCCATCTCCGCTGCCCTGACCCACATGGTGGGCCGGCTGCGGGCCTCGTTCGAGCGGGAGCGACGCTTCGCCGCGGACGCCGCGCACGAGATGAAGACGGCCGTCGCAATCGTGAAGTCCACGCTGCAACTGACGCTAGACCGCGAACGCGAAGCCGCCGAGTATCGCCAGGGGATGGAGCGCGCCCTGGACGATACGGAGCGGCTGCAGCGACTGGTGGGCGACATGCTGCATCTGGCCAAGATCGAAGGACTGAGCAACGACGTCGCGTCCAGCGACGGCCTCGACGCAGAGGTCGTCAGTGTGGCCGAGGAGGTGGTGCGACGACTGGCCCCGCTGCTGACGGCCCGGCAGATCCGCGTCATCGTCCAGCAGCAGGGCGAGGCAGCCACGGCGCGTATGGCTCCGGAGGAGCTGCGGGTGGTGCTGACGAACCTGCTGGAGAATGCCATCTATGCCAGTGGAGACGGAGTTGGCGACGGGGCCAGCGAGATTCGGGTCACTGCAGCGACTGAGGGAAAAGAGTGTGTCATCTCAGTGGCCGATACTGGCTGTGGCATCTCCGCCGAAGCGCTGCCGCATGTGTTTGAACGGTTTTTCCGCGGCGATCCCTCGCGCTCTCGCGAGAGCGGCGGTAACGGACTGGGCCTGTCGATTGTGATGGCGATGGTGGAGCGGGCCGGCGCCTCGATTACGGTGTCGAGCGAGCCTGGCGTGGGCAGCGTGTTTGTGGTGCGGCTACCGATCGTGCAGCAGCGACCGGTGGACATGCTGCCAGGCTAGTTATCGTTACCCAGCGCATCGGCCATGGCGTAGTAGCCCTTGCGGGTCTGCACCTTCTGGCCCGGCCCGCAGGTAACGTTGAGGGTACGGAAGGTCCCGTCCATGTTGAGATTAGTGGGCGTGTAGCTGATCAGGTACTGGGTGCGGAGCTCATCCTGAATCTGGTTGAAGGCGTCCTGCAGCCGCCTACCGTTGCTGCCGACGTTGATCATGCGGCCGCCGGTGTCTTTGGTGAGGCGATCCATGTCGCCCATCGGGTTGCCGAAGCCGCCAAAGTTGCCGAAGTTTCCGGTGTCGGAGATGAGGATGACGTAGAGGATGGCGTTAGCCTTCTGGGCGGCCTCGGTGGCGGTCTTGAGCGTCTCCTGCGAGCCCTGGTCGCCACCATCGGTCAGTAGGACGAGCACCTTGCGGCCCGCCTCCTGACGCAGCTTGTCGTGCGCTGCCAGGTATACCGCGTCGTAGAGCAGCGTACCGCGGGGGTTGCCGTTGCCGGTGATGGATCCGGTGCCGGCACCGGTGTTGATGCGGGCTTTATCCATGGCGCGTTTAATCTCGCGCGGACTGTTTGTGTAGTCGGCCAGCAGGTCAACGTTAATGTCGAAGGAGATGAGGAATGCTTCGTCCTTGGGGGTAAGGACTTCTTTTAGGAAGGTGGCGCCAGCCTCCTGC
>JANYER010000450.1 GCA_025359825.1 Granulicella sp. | reverse complement strand
TTTCTTTTTCCTTCATTTTTTCGGCACAATCTTTTTTTGCCAGCGCCGAATTTGTTGGAGGAAGGTAATTTCAACTGGTGACAATTTGTCACCAGTTGAAAACGACGAATAATGCGAATAGGAATGAGAGCGCCATTGAATGAGGCGGGGTGAACATAGGTCGGGCCTTCAGCCCTCGGCCTCTCGACGTTTCGTATACCTAGGCCTTCGGCCTAGGCTGGTATGGAACGGGCCTTCAGCCCTATGGTCGTGCTGCTTCGCGTCTCGGTGGTCTGCCTCATAGGTATGCGGACGTAGAGGGTATCGATGCCATCCGCTGATAAGTGCGGACGTACAGGGTTACAACGTACAGAGTTACATGGATGCCATTAGTCCATAAGCTTGCGGGTGAGGTAGGTGTACTGTGTGGCGTAGGTGTTGGCGGATTGTTTGAGGTTGGCACCGGCGCCGTGGCCGCCTTCGGTGATCTCCTGGTAGTAGTAGGGTTTGTTGAGCTCTTTGAGGAGGGCTGCGAATTTGCGGGCGTGGACAGGGCCAACGCGGTCGTCCTTAGTGGTGGTGAAGATGAGGGGCTCGGGGTAGGCGGTCTCAGCGTGGAGGTTGTTGTAGGGGGAGATGGAGGCGAGGAAGCGGCGTTCTTCGGGGTTGGAGACGGAACCATATTCGCCGACCCACGAGGCACCGGCGGCGATATGCTCGAAGCCGAGCATGTCGAGCAGGGGGACCTGGATGACGATGGCGTTGTAGAGTTCGGGGTGCTGGGTCATCTGGACGCCCATGAGGAGGCCGCCGTTGGATCCTCCGACGATGCCGAGACGGCGGGGTGAGGTGACCTTGCGGGTGATGAGGTCCTGGGAGACGGCGGTGAAGTCTTCATAGATGCGCTGGCGGTTGGTCTTGAGGCCGGCGTCGTGCCATGCGGGGCCGAACTCGCCGCCGCCACGAATGTTGGCGAGGACGAAGATGCCGCCGCGCTCCAGCCAGAGCTTACCGATGGTGCCGGAGTAGTTGGGGGTCATCGAGACCTGGAAGCCGCCGTAGGCGCTGATGAGGGTGGGGTTGGAGCCGTCGTAGGGGATGTCTTTGCGGCGGACGGTGAAGTAGGGGATGTGGGTCCCGTCCTTGCTGGTAGCGAAGCGCTGCTCGACGATGAGGTTGGAGGCGTCGAACTGGGGCGGTGTGGTCTTGACCTGGGTGAGGGTCTGGCTGGCGGCGTCGCCGAGCATGAGGGTGGTGGGGGTGAGGAAGCCGGTGGTGCTGAGGAAGAACTGGTCGGTGGAGGTGTCGGTGGAGACGATGTCGATGGCTTGATTGTCCGGGACGGGGAGTTTGTGGCTGGACCAGCTTCCGTTCTCAGCGCGCGTGTAAATGGTGGCGCGACCCTGCACGTTCGCCAGGGTGGTGAGGAGGAGGTGGTTTTTGGTGATGGCTACCTCGTGGGCGAACTCAGTGGCGGTGGGGGTGAAGAGGATGGTGGGGACGAGGTGCTGGGGGTCTTTGCGGACTGCGTCCAGGCTGAGCGAGAGGACGGTGCCCTGCGGGATGGAATGGACTCCGGCTGGGACCCAATCTTCGTTGAGGGTGACGATGATCTGGCCTTGCAGCAGGCCGTTGATGGAGGCTTTGCCGGGAAGGGCGATGTGGGCGGTGCCGCTGGGGGTGAGGAGGTGGTACTCGCGGTGGAAGAAGTCTGTGCCGCGGCCGATGATGGTTGCGGAGTGGCCTTGCGCGTCGTGGATGGTGAAGGCGGAGACGCCGACGTCGTCGGGGGTGCCGCGGTAGACCTCTTTGGCGGCGGTGAGCGGCTGGCCGCGTTTGAGCAGCTTGAGGACGAAGGGGTAGCCGGACTTGGTCATGGTGCCGGTGCCCCAATCGCGGCCGATGATGAGGGTGTCTTTGTCGATCCAGTCGACGTTTTGCTTGGACTTAGGCAGGTTGAAGCCGTTAGGGACGAAGGCGCCGGTCTGGAGGTTGAACTCGCGGAGGGTGTCGGCGTCTTCACCACCGGCGGAGAGGGCGACCAGGCAGAGCTTGTCTCCCGGATGTAAACAATTAAGGCCGTGCTGGACCCAGCTCTGGTTGTCAGTTTTGGCAAGGGCGTCGTAGTCGAGGACGGTTTGCCAGTCGGGGGTGGGCTTTAGATACTCGGCGAGGGTGACGCGGCGAAGGATGCCGCGGACGTGCTGGGCGTCCTGCCAGTTGTTGTAGACGTAGCCGGGGGAGAGGCGCGGCATGGCCAGACGGTCGGGGGACTCGAGCACCTTGAGAGCGGCGGCGCTGAGGGTAGCGAAGCGAGAGTCAGCTTCGAGAATTTTGGCGGAGCGGTCGTTTTCGGAGTTGACCCAGGCCATGGAGCGGTCGGCGTAGACATCTTCGAGCCACTGGTATTTATCGGTGGTTGGGGGCTGGGGTTGCTGGGCGGAGACGGGTGGCATGAAGGCTCCTGTGGTGGTGATGAATGCGAAGGATAGGGCCAGGACAGAGGGGATACGGCTAGACATAGACTTCTCCTGATTCAGACAGACTGTGCTCGCTGGCCGTGCTCCGGAGCATTGGTGGAGCGGCTTGCGTGGAGTTTCGTGCTGGGCAAGGTTACTCGTGGCAGGCTACTCGTATTTAAGGGTTTGGACGGGGTCGAGGACGGCGGCGCGATTGGCAGGGATGGTTCCGAAGACGACTCCGACAATAACCGAGGTGGCGAGGGCGATGACCGCGGACCAGGGGGACACGGGGATACTGAACGGCGTCAGGAATCCGACGGAAAGAGGCAGGGCGAGGCCGAGGACGGTGCCGACGAGGCCGCCGCAGAGGGAGAGGAAGACAGCTTCGGTAAGGAACTGGAGGCGGATCTCGCGGGTGGTCGCGCCGAGGGCTTTGCGGATGCCGATCTCACGGGTACGGGCCTGCACGTTGGCGAGCATGGAGTTCATGATGCCGACGCCGGAGACGATGAGGGTGACGAAGGCGGCCAAGGTGAGGACGATGGTGAGCATGTCCGCGATCTGGGCCATCACGTTGATGACCTGGGTCATGGTGAAGGCGGTGTAGACGGAGGTGGCGCGGTGACGGCTCTTGATGACGGCGAGGACTTGTTTGGAGGCCGGGATGACGAGCGAGGCGTCCTTCATGGAGAAGAAGATCTCTTTGACGGTGTCGGTGCCGGTGAAGTAGCGGGCGACGGAGTAGGGGATAAGGATGGTTTGGTCGCTGACCTCGGACTGGCCGAAGGTGTCGATGCGCATCTTGAAGACGCCGATGATGGTGAAAGGGATTCCGCTGACGGTGATGCTGCGTCCGATGGCTGAGGCTGATGAGCCGAAGAGGGTGCGGGCGAAGGGTTCTACTATGACGGCGACCTTGGTGTGGGCGCTGGCGTCCTGGTCATCGAAGAAGCGGCCGGAGACGACGGCGAGGTTGCGGACGACGCGGTATTGAGGCGAGACGCCCAGGAGCATGGTGTCTTTTGTGATGCCGCCGCCGACGCTGATGGAGTCGTGGAACTCCAGCATGGGGGAGGAGGCGACGATGCCGGGGACCTGCTCGACGACCGCGTTGAGGTCTTCACGGGTCATGAAGTCGGGGCTGCTGGTGTTGTCCGGGCCGACGACGCTGCCGCCGTTGTACTGCATCTCGATCATGTTGGGACCGATGCTGGCGAGGAGGTTGAGCGCGTACTGCTTACCGGTGAGTCCGAGGGTGACGACCAGGATGATAGAGGCGGAACCAATGATCATGCCCAACATGGTGAGCAGGAAGCGGACCTTGCTGGCGCGGAAGCTGTCGAACGCGAGCTTGAGGACCTCGCTGAAGACCATGGTGGAGCGGGCACTGGCGAGCGTGCGGTCAAAAGAGGCAGTCGTCAGGGCACGCTGGACACCAGACTGGGTTGCGGTGGCTTTGACTTCGGGTTGGAGGTCGGTAACGGCCATGGCTTATTTGATTAGACGCTCTACAGTATCGCGGCGGTTCGGAATTACGGAGATCCGGTATGACGTACGGATAAGGGTGTGGCAATCGGCTAGGGATACAAGGCCTACTGATAAAATACAGGCAAGGAAGCGTGGCCGAGTGGTTGATGGCTCCAGTCTTGAAAACTGGCGTACCTGAAAGGGTATCAGGGGTTCGAATCCCTTCGCTTCCGCCATTTTTGGTTTCAGCAGAACTGATGGGGTTGGTTGGGAACGATATATCCTTGGGGCGCGAGGATTATCGACCATGAAGGCGTTACTGCTTACCGAGTACAAACATCTATCGATTGCTGAATTACCTGTGCCTGAACCGGGGGCGGAGGACGTGCTGGTGCAGGTGGCTGCCTGCGGGATCTGTGGCAGTGATGTGCATGGATATGACGGGTCTTCGGGACGGAGGATTCCGCCGGTTGTGATGGGGCATGAGGCGGCGGGGACAGTGGCTGCGGTGGGTTCGGCGGTGAAGGGCTTCAAGGTTGGGGACCGGGTGACGTTTGATTCGACTGTTTACTGCGGGCTGTGCGAGTTCTGTAAGCGCGGCGAGGTGAATCTCTGCAATGACCGCCAGGTGGTAGGGGTTTCGACGGGAGATTTCCGGCGGGCGGGGGCGTTTGCGGAGTATGTGACGGTGCCGGAGCGGATTCTGTACCGGCTGCCGGAGGGATTGGATTTTGCCGAGGCGGCGATGCTGGAGGCGGTATCGGTCGCGCTGCACGGGGTGGCGGTGGCGGAGCTGAAGGGTGGCGAGACGGTTCTGGTGATTGGGGCGGGGATGATCGGGTTGCTGCTGTTGCAGGCGGCGCGGGCGGCGGGGTGCTCGCGGGTGTTTGTGGCGGATATTGATGCGACACGGCTGGCACTGGCGAAGAAGCTGGGTGCGGATGAGGTGTTGGAGGCCTCCGGTGCAGAGCTGTTTGCCGCAGTGATGGGGCTGACGGATGGACGCGGCGTGGATGTGTCGTTTGAGGCGGTGGGGCGGAACGAGACGGTGGCGGGCGCGATTGATTGTGTGCGTAAGGGTGGGACGGTTTCGCTGGTGGGGAATATTGCGAAGGAGGTATCGCTGCCGCTGCAAAAGGTGGTGACGCGGCAGATACGGTTGCAGGGTTCGTGCGCTTCGGCGGGGGAGTATCCGGAGGCGATGGAATTGATGGTAGCGGGGAAGATCAAGGTGGATTCGCTGATTACGGCAGTGGCTCCGCTGTCGGACGGGCCGGAGTGGTTTGAGCGGCTTTATAGTCGAGAGCCGAATTTGATGAAGATTGTTTTGGATCCTAGAATTTTGGTTGCAGGAGAGGTTGCAGGACGATGACGAATGAACTGTTTGATTTGAGTGGGCAGACTGCGCTGGTGACGGGTGCGAGCCGGGGGTTGGGGCAGTACTTTGGACGGGCGCTGGCGAAGGCGGGTGCGGACCTGGTGGTGACGAGTCGTAAGCTGGCGGACCTGGATCCGTTTGTGGCGGAGATTGCGGCGCTGGGTCGGAAGGCTACTCCGCTGCAGCTGGATGTGCGGGACGAGGCAAGCATCCAGAAGATGGCCGCGGATGCGGAGGCGGCGGCGGGGCAGATTCATATCCTGGTGAACAATGCCGGCTGCAATGTCCGTAAGCCGGCACTGGATGTGACCTGGGACGACTGGAACCTGATTCTGGAGACGAACCTGCGTGGCAATTTCTTTGTGGCACAGCAGGTGGCGGCGCGGATGATTCCGCGGGGGTATGGGCGGATTATCAATATCGGTTCGGTGACCAGTGTGTTTGGGTATGCAGGGTTGGCACCGTATGGGGCGAGCCGCGGCGGGGTTCGACAGATGACGATGAGCCTGGCGGATGACTGGGGCAAGCATGGCATTACGGTGAACTGCCTGGCGCCGGGATGGTTTAAGACGGACCAAAACAAGGTGATGTACGAGAGCAAGGAGTGGGTGGAGTATCTGGTCGACCGGATTCCGGTGAAGCGTGCGGGTCAGGCGCATGATCTGGATGGGGCGGTGGTGTTTCTGGCGGCAGAGTGCAGCCGCTACGTGACGGGACAGACGCTGCTGGTGGATGGCGGTATTTCGACCGGAGCGATGCGGGCTACGGTGCAGCCTCCGACGGCGAAAGGCTAGGCTGGATTCTCCAGCGGGAAGGGCTCGATTTTGCCGAGCAGGAAGATGTATGCGCTGATGCCGATGAGCAGGTAGATGGTGGCTACTCCGAAGGCCCACTCGAAGGAGTGGTGGGCGGCGACCAGGTACCCGGTCAGGATGGGTGCAACGATGCCGGAGATCTGGCTGGTGAAGTTCATGATGCCGCCGATCTTGCCGATGCTGCTGCGCGGGGCGATGAGCGACGGGACACACCAGCCGACGGGTGCGGCTGCTGAGAGTCCTCCGATGGAGAGGCTGATCCAGAGGAGGGCGCGCATAGGGGTGTGGGCGTTGGCGGCCCCGAGGATGCCGAGACCGCAGGCGGTACCGAGGACGAGGACGGTCTTGCGGACACGGTTCTCGTTCCAGCCGCGCTGGACCAGGTGATCGACGAGCCAGCCGCCGATGACCAGGTCGGTGACGGTGGCGAAGAGCCAAGGCACTCCGGTGTAGAGGAAGGAGTGGACGAGATCGATGTGCAGGGCGATGGAAAGATACGTTGGAAGCCACGTGAGCAGCAGGTAGAAGACGTAGTTGTAGGAGCCGAAGCCTAGAGCCAAGCCGATGACTTTGCGCTGGCGCATGAGGTAGCCGAGGCTGTTCTGGGCGTCTGGCAGGGCCAGCGTGGCGGGCGGTGGGGAGCCGGAGAGGATGTAGGCGTGCTCCTGCGGGGTGAGGAGGGGGTCATCCTGAGGATCTTTGTAGACGAACCAAAAGAGGATGAAGTAGGCGACGCTGATGAAGCCGGTGAGGGCGAAGCTCCAGCGCCAGCCGACTTTGAGCAGGATGAGGCCGATGAGCGGCACTCCGATGGCGGAGGCGAACTTGGCGGCGGCGTCGAAGATGGAGGTGGCGAAGCTACGCTCGCGAGGCGGGAACCAGTGGGCGATGGCCTTGCCATTGGCGGGGAAGGTAGGGGCTTCGCCTATGCCGAGGAGCAGGCGGGCACCAAAGAAGCCACTCAGCGTAGGGGTGATGGCGGCGGCGAAGGAGGCGACTCCCCAGAGCGCGGTGCTGATACGGCCGATGGGACGGATGCCGTATTTATCGAGCAGTACGCCGACCGGGAGCTGGCACATGGCGTAGGTCCAGTTGTACGCGCCGGAGAGGTAACCGAAGGTGACGGTGGAGATGCCGAAGGTGGTGACGAGGGCGTCGTGGGAGACGGAGAGGTTGACGCGATCAAAGTAATTGACCAGTACGCCGAGGCCGAGGAGCCAGGCGATGTTCCAGCGGCGGCGCGGAATGGGCTGATTGGGCGTGAGCTCGGCAGTGTGCATTGGGGCGGTCTCATCCTAACTGATGGAGCAAGGTGCTTGCTGTTGTGGTTCGGATGTTCGCGTGTAAGAAGGGTGCTGGCATAGACTGGTTCGCAGCCTAGAAGGCGAGTGTTGGCACGCGGGATGTTTGCAATGCGATAGCAGAGGGACGGAGAAACGAGATGGCAAAGACTCAGTACATACTTGCGTTAGACCAGGGGACGACGAGTTCGCGGGCGATGGTAATCGATGTTCATGGGAAGGTGTTGTCGCTGGCGCAGCGGCCGTTTCCGCAGATCTTTCCGAAGCCGGGCTGGGTGGAGCATTGCCCGGTAGAAATATGGTCCACGCAAAGTGGCGTGGCGACGGAGGCGCTTGCTGGGGCAAATCTGACCGAGCAGGACATCATCGCAATCGGTATCACCAACCAGCGTGAAACGACGGTGGTGTGGGACCGGGAGACGGGTGAGCCGGTCTATCACGCGATTGTGTGGCAGGACAGGCGGACGGCTGAGTTCTGCGACGCGCTGCGCAAGGATGGTCATGCTGCAACGATCCAGGCGAAGACCGGGTTGCTGCCAGATGCTTATTTTTCTGCGAGCAAGGTGAACTGGATTCTGGCCAATGTGGATGGCGCTCGCGCGAAGGCGGAGGCGGGGAGGCTGGCATTCGGAACGGTGGATAGCTGGCTGATCTGGAAGCTGACGCAGGGCAAGACGCATGTAACCGATGCGACAAATGCTTCGCGAACGATGCTCTACAACATCCATACGGGTGAGTGGGATGAGGAACTGCTGACGATCTTTGGTGTGCCGCGGTCGATGCTGCCGGAGGTGGTGGCTTCGAGTGGGAAGTGCGCGGTGACGAGCGGACTTTTTAATGGAATTCCGATTGCCGGGATTGCGGGCGACCAGCAGGCGGCGCTGTTTGGACAGATGTGTGTGCAGCCGGGGATGGCGAAGTGCACGTTTGGTACGGGCGCTTTTATGTTGCTGCATACGGGTGAGAAGCCGATGCACTCCAGCAACCGTTTGTTGACGACGATTGCTTGGAAGATCGGCGATACGGTGGAGTATGCGTTGGAAGGCAGCATGATGATGGCTGGCGCGGTGGTGCAGTGGCTGCGGGATGAGCTACAGATTATCCGGACCTCGGCAGAGGTAGAGAAGCTGGCGGCCTCTGTTCCGAACAGTAATGGGGTGGTGCTGGTGCCGGCGTTTGCTGGGCTGGGCGCTCCGCATTGGGACCAGTATGCGCGCGGCGCGATGGTAGGACTGACTCGGGGGACGACCAAGGCGCATATCGCAAGAGCGGCGCTGGAAGGAATTGCTTTGCAGGTGAAGGATGTTCTGGAGGCGATGCAGGCTGACTCCGGATTGCCGCTGGCGCAGTTGCGCGTGGATGGCGGGGCTGCCGCGAATAATCTGCTGATGCAGATTCAGGCGGACGTGCTGGGCATTGATGTCGTGCGGCCGAAGAATGCGGAGTCGACGGTACTGGGCGCGGCGTATCTGGCTGGACTGGCCGTGGGATACTGGCCGGACAAGGCGGCGATTGCAAGCCAGTGGGAGGTTGATCGGGTGTTCACGCCGGCTATCGATGCGGATGCGCGTGCGACAGTATTGAAGACGTGGCGTCGTGCGCTGGAACGTGCGAAGGATTGGGAGCAGGGGGCGTAATGGATCGCAGTTCGATTTTAAAAGGCTTGGGCGAGCAGAGTGCTGCTTGGGATGTACTTATTATTGGCGGCGGTGCGACGGGGCTAGGCGCGGCGGTTGAAGCGGCATCGCGTGGGCTGCGTACGGTGCTGGTAGAACGGTTCGACTTTGCGAAGGGTACCTCCAGCCGCAGCACCAAGCTGGTGCATGGTGGGGTGCGGTACCTGGAGCAGATGAACGTGACGCTGGTGCTGGATGCTCTGCGGGAGCGCGGGTATATGCTGCGCAACGCTCCGCACCTGGTGCGGAATACTGCGTTTGTGATTCCGGCGTACGACTTGTTTTCGATTCCGTACTACGGCGTGGGGTTGAAGGTGTATGAGCTGCTCTCGGGCAAGCTTTCGCTGGGGCCTTCGAAAGTGCTCTCAAAGGCGCGCACGATGGACATGCTGCCGGGGGTGAAGGCGGATGGGCTTAAGGGCGGAATTCAGTATCAGGATGGGCAGTTTGATGATGCGCGGTATGCGCTGGCCCTGCTATGTACCTTCCAGGAGCTGGGTGGGACGGCGATCAATTATGCTGCGGTGACTGGGCTGCTACAGGCTGGCGGCAAGGTCGCTGGAGCGCGGGTTCGGGATGGCGAGTCGGGCGAGGAGTTTGAGCTGCGTGCGAAGACTGTCCTGAATGCCAGCGGCGTATTTACGGAAGAGATATTGGCGCTGGATGAGGGTGGCCTGGCGGAGCCGCTGCTGACGGTAAGCCAGGGGAGCCACGTCGTGTTGCCGCGGGCGTTTCTGCCGGGAGATTCGGCGTTGATGATTCCGAAGACGTCGGATGGGCGAGTGTTGTTTGCGATTCCGTGGCATGACGCTGTGATCGTTGGCACGACGGATGAGGGTGTGCCGAGGAGTTCCGTAGAACCGCAGGCGATGACTGGCGAGCGGAACTTCCTGATCGAGTATGTAACGCGTTACCTGGGACGCAAGCCTTCGAACGCAGAGGTGCTGAGTGTGTGGGCCGGGCTACGGCCACTGGTGCGGAAGGGTGGCGGCAAGACTTCCAAACTGTCGCGTGACCATACCATTCTGATTTCGAAGACTGGACTGATTACGGTGACGGGCGGGAAGTGGACAACTTATCGGAAGATGGGCGAGGACGCTATCGACCGGGCGTGCGAGACGCATGGACTGGCGAAGGGTGTCTCGAAGACTGCGACGCTGAAGCTGCATGGGTGGACGGAGGGTGGCGACGGTATTGAGCATTGGGCGAAGGTGTATGGCTCGGACCTGCCTCAGCTGGAGGCGTTGATCGCGACGGACGAGCGGTGGAACGCTTTGCTGCATCCTCGGTTGCCGTACCGGCTGGGTGAGGTAGTATGGGCTGCGCGGTTTGAGATGGCCCGCACGGTTGAGGATGTTCTTGCACGCCGGACGCGAGCGTTGTTTCTGGACTCGCGCGCTGCCATTGAAGCGGCGCCAGCAGTCGCGAAGGCACTGGCAGAAGAGTTGCTGCGCAGCGATACGTGGATGGAGCAGGACCTGCAGGCGTTTTACCAGGTAGCGCGTGGTTATGTGTACGAGGAGTCTTAGAACGATATGGTTGATCTGTCTCCGGTGATTGGTGAGTTTGTCGGCACGTTTGTGCTGATTGTGTTGGGCAACGGCGTCGTGGCGGGAGCGCTTTTGAACCGCTCCAAGGCGCAGAACGCGGGTTGGATTTCAATCACCGCTGGCTGGGGTATCGCGGTGTTTGCAGGCGTGGCGGTGAGTGCTGCACTAGGGGATGCGGATGGTCATCTGAACCCGGCATTTACGGTGGCTTCGGTGATGATGACCGGCAATGCGATGCGGCTGCTGACGTATATTCCGGCGCAGTTGTTGGGGGCGTTTCTAGGGGCGATGGTGGTGTGGCTGCACTACAAGCCGCACTGGGCGGTGACAGATGACACTGATACGAAGTTTGCTTGCTTTGCGACCTCGCCTGCGGTGCGGCAGCCGCTGTGGAACTTCGTGAGCGAGGTGGTGGGGACTTTTATCCTGGTGCTGGTGGCTACAGCGCTGTTCTCGAAGAAGGTGTCGCCGAATGGCGTCGCTTCTGGACTGGGACCGATGCTGGTCGGCGGTCTGGTGTGGGGGATTGGACTGTCGCTGGGTGGGTCGACGGGCTATGCGATCAATCCGGCACGGGACCTGGGGCCGCGGATCGCGCATGCGTTGCTGCCGATTCACTCGAAGGGTGGATCGGACTGGGGTTACGCTTGGGTGCCGGTGCTGGGGCCAATTGTAGGAGCGGCGCTGGCGGCGGGTGTGGTGCTGCTATTTGGGATGATGTAGTGGGGAACTAGCTGACGTTGCGGACAGCTACTCGCGCTGCCGGCAGGATGACCGGACGTACGGTGGGGTGCGTAAGCGTGCGTGCTGCAATGGGCGCAGGTTGAACGACGTTGGGCATGAGGTGGGGCGTTCTCTTGTCCCGTACCGGTGCGACGTTCTTGAGGACAACTTCGCGGAAGATGGTCATGGCAGCGGTGGCGTTGGTCTGCATGGAGGTGAGCCCGAGCTGTAGTTCGGGAAGCTCTTCGATGAAGGGTAGTGCGACGAGGTCCGGGAAGACGCAGTTCGACATGTTGGTGGTGCTGAGGGCAATGCCCTCTCCGGCGGCCGCGTAGGCGAACTGTACGGAGCAGGACTGGGGCGCCTCGACGATGCTGGGCGTGATGCCGAAGGGCGCGAGCAGACTGTGCAGGAAGGGCTGGTGGAAGCGGCAGTCCTTGAGGCGTGAGGCGATGATGCTTTGCTCACGCAGGTCCTGGACGGAGATGGCGGTGCGGGCGGCGAGGGGAGAGCGGGTGGAGACCATGGCAACGATGGTCTCTTTGCAGATGGGGTCGAAGCGTGCGCCGGAGATGGGCAGGGCAGGCATCATGAGCAGTGCGTCGACCTTGCCTTCGGGCAGACGCGTGAGCTGCTGCTCGGTGGTGAGCTCGATGACTTCAAGCTCGAAGTCGGGGTGCTCGGCGGCGAGAGCGCGGATGACGGCGGGCAGCAGAATGTACTGGCCTACGGGGCCACAGGCGACACGCAGGCGCAGGCGGGAGTGAAGTCCACTGATGCACTCGCGGGCGGCGTCGACGGTGTCCAGAATCGTTTGGGCGTACTCGCGGAAGGCGTAGCCGGCGTCGGTGAGGCGGACGTGCTGGCGGGTGCGTTCAAAGAGCTTCGCGCCAAAGACCTCTTCAAGCGACTTAATCTGGAACGACAGTGTGGGTTGGCTGATGTACAGCGCGCGTGCTGACTTCCCGTAGTGCAGGAGGTCGGAGAGGGTAAGAAAGCACTGGAGCTGCCTGATTCTGAAGTCCAAGAGATCAACCTCGTTGACGCAGAGTGAGTGCTTTGAGAGATGCAGGTCTGGACCAACTGCTGGTGCGGCGGTGCTTTATCGGTATCGTAAAGGAAATTTGAAGGGATTGTAACTCGGCTGTAACTGCTATGTTGGGGTGGCTGTGGCTATTTGTCAATGCAGAATTGTGCTGGGTTGGGGGCGATGGCTGGGTGAGGGTGGAAGGGAAGTCACGAGTTTTTCTATCAACGAAACTAATTTTTCAATTAGACATGGAGGGCTTCAGGCCTTAGGCTACTAAGAAACACAAGTCAGAATGCTTGCCCTTCAAGCAGAATTTCCTTTCTTCTGAACCCCTTCCGCTGGCCACGTCCGCCGGTGTCGCTCGACATTACATGTAGTTTTTCGATGGTTTCTTCGCTGGTGTCGATCCGTACATCCAGCGCATCCATTGCATTTACCGGCCATTCGGCACGGACCATGCAGTGGTGTAGCTGTACCCCTGTAGCTTTTGTCGTTATTCCAAATTCCCTGAGGTCCCATACCAAATGAAGCTTTTCCTTCGCTTGTCTCTCCTTCTTATTACAGTGATTGGTGGCGCCTACGCCCAGCAGACTGGTATCTCGGGCGTGGTGACCGATAAACAGGGTGCGGTGATTGCCGGAGCGTCGGTGGAGGTGAAACAGGTGGGCGGGTCGAGCTTCAGCACGAAGACGACCAGTGCCGGCACATACCAGGTGCCATCGTTGAAGGCGGGCGACTACACGGTGACGATCAGCGCCTCGGGGTTTACAACGGTACGGACGAACGTGACGATGCTGATCGGCCAGACGCCGGAGCTGGATACGACCCTGCCGGCAGCAGGTGCCGATACGAATGTGGTGGTGACCAGCAACGCGATTGCGGTGGATACGACTTCGTCGACGGTGGCGGGCAACATTACGCCGAGCGACGTAAAGGACATGCCGATCAACGGACGCAATTACATGGAGCTGGCAACGCTGGTTCCCGGCGTGCGCGTGAATGCGATTACGAATGACACTCCGTTGGGCGGCAACAACTCCGGCAAGTTCCAGATCAACCTGGATGGCCTGCAGGTGACGCAAGATACAGCGGACGCAAGCTTTGGACAGCCGCGCTTCTCGCCGGATGCGATCTCTCAGTTCCAGATTATTACCAACCGGTTTGATGCGACGCTGGGGCGCTCCTCCGGCGTATATGTGAACGTACAGTCGAAGACGGGTAGCAACGATATTCACGGCTCGGCATACGGCTACTTCCGCAACGATGCATTCAACGCAGCGGATCCGATCATCAAAACCTCGAACCTGACTTCGGCGAAGCCGGTGAATCCAGTGACTGCGCTCTCGGACCAGCAGTATGGCGGCACGTTTGGCGGTGCGATTCGCAAGGACCGGCTGTGGTACTTCGGTTCTTACGAAGGCGAGCACCAGGCCAGCGGCGTTCCGACGACACCGGTGTTGACGAATACGACCATCGTTGCTCCACAGACGATCTCATTGCGCGAGTACCTGGCCCGCAGCGACTGGCAGCCATCTGGAAAAGACCACATCTTCGTACGCGTGAATGGATTTACATTCTCCAACGACAACGCGGTGGCAAGCGGTTCAACCGATCCCTCCAGCTTCTACAAGGCCACGCGTATGAACTACGCGGTGCTGGGCGACTGGACGCGGCAGATGAGCTCCAAGCTGGTGAACGATATACACATTGGCATCAACCACTTCGAGTGGCAGAACTTGCCCCTGTATCCGACGCTGGCGCTTACCTTCTCCGGCGTCACTCGTGCCGATGGAAGCCTGGGTGGTCCGGCTACGATTGGTGGGCCGTACAACTATCCGCAAATCTTCTTCCAGACTGCGCAGCAGTATCGCGATGATGTGTTCTACCTGACCGGCAAGCACAGCTTCAAGATGGGCGCGGAGCTGCTGCACACGTCACACTCCGGGTACTTCCAGCAGAACGTGCGCGGCACCGCCGGGCTGGCAGGAACAACGCAGTGCACGAACGTGAACTACAGTCTTGCTTTCCCGAATGGGACGACGAGCCCCAGCACCTGGAACTACACGGAGTTGAATCGTGCCTGCGCGACGTCCACGTTCACGCAGGGTTCGGGCAACTTCAACATTGATATTCCGCGTAACGGGATCGGCTTCTGGATCCAGGATGACTGGAAGGTGCTTTCCCGCCTGACGCTGAATTTGGGTGTACGGTACGACAACGATATAGGCGCTTTTGACCCGAGCTTGAAGTTGAACAACGGCCTGCTGACACCGAAGAGTGGCGACAACAATAACTTCGCTCCGCGGCTTGGCTTCGTGTTCGACGTGATGGGCAATGGCAAGACGGTGGTTCGGGCCGGTGCCGGCATGTTCTACGCGGACATCGCTGCCAACCAGACGATCGATATGCAGATCTTCAACGGCGTGACGTCACTGCAGCAGTCCGTTGCGGGTACGACGACCAGCCCCATCAATTTGCAGAATCCTTTCCCGGCATCGACCGCGGTTCCGCGTCAGGCGGTTCAGCCACTGGGTCCGAATGTGGCGACGCCGTACTCGCTGCAGCTTTCGGCTGGCTTTCAGCGCGAACTTCCGTTCCACTCGGTTCTCACGGCGGACTTCGTGCATACGCGGACCTATCATGATTGGGTCCGGTTGAACGGCAACCTGCTGCAGAACCCTGCCAACCCCCAGTACAACTTCAACCCAGGCTCGAAGTACACTGCAGGCCAGGCGACTGTCTGCCCCAACGGTGGAGTCGCCCTCGACCCAGCGTTTACGACGGCCAGCTTCAACGTATGCGCGCAGGCGTTCACGGCGGTTAGCCAGTTCTTCACGCCGAATGAGTCGGGCGCTATCTACGATGCCTTGCAGATGGGATTGCGCCAGTCACTCTCGCATGGCTTTACCGGCGGCGTTGCTTACACGTACTCACGCTATAAGAACTCTTCGGAGGGGCCGTTCTACTTCCCGAACAAGCCGTTTGTAAATGGTGTGCATGATGAGTGGGCCAATGCGCAAGATGACCAGCGTCACACTTTGACGGTGAATAGCAACTACGCGTGGCGGTATGGCCTGTCACTCTCGGGGCTGTATCACTTCGGTTCGGGCAATGCGTTTCCGACGGCTGTTAGCACAGCACAGCCGACCGGCTACGGACCGAACTTCAATCGTACCTTTGCTGCAGGTGCGACTCCGATTGCTCCCGGCGCGACGTGCGCGGTTGCACCGTGCGTCACGGTTTACAACAACCCTGCGAACAACTATCTGGACAGCAGCGGCTACTACCTGACGAAGCGCGATGCGCTGTATGGCCGCAACATCTATCGCATGGATACGCGTCTGCAGGAGCGCATCCGGGTGACGGAGCGGATTCATACAGTGATCGCCGTCGAGGCGTTCAACGTCTTCAACCACTCCAACTACGGAAGCTACAACGCAACGGTGACGTCGCCTTCCTATGGCACTCCTGTAGCGACGACGTCTGCTGCAACCGGTGTGCCGGTGGAGTGGCGTCCGCGGTCGCTGCAGTTCCTTGCCCGCTTTGAGTTCTAAAGCGGTAGCCTTGGCAATGATGTATCTTCGTGCGCAGTGCGTCTGATGACGTACTGCGCAGGTCTACGAAATCTTGGAATCCAGTAACTCAGTAATTGAAAAGGACATGAGAAGCATGATGATCTCCCGCCGCGGACTGTACCTGCCTGTGATGTTTGCCACCCTTGCTACTTCGTTTCCTGGATCGTTTGTTGAAGCGCAGACAAAGCCTGCGTCGTATCCGGTGAAGAGCAAAATCATTACGGTGACTGAAGGAACGGACATGGCCGCCGCCGTCTCGCCGGACGGGAAGACGATTGTGGTGGACCTGCAGGGGATGCTCTATACGCTGCCGATTGGGGGCGGGCAGGCGAAGTTGCTGACTGGTCCGATCGTGGAGGCTTCGCATCCTGAGTTCTCGCCGGATGGTGGGACGCTGGCGATCCAGTCGTACCAGGGTGGCACCTTCCATATCTGGCTGATGAAGCCGGATGGGACGGGGATGCGGCAGTTGACCAAGGGACATGGAGATGACCGCGAGCCGCGCTTCTCGCCGGATGGGAAGACGATTGCGTTTGCTTCGGACCGCGCCTTCAAGGGTTCCTATGACATCTGGACGGTGGATGTTGCGAGCGGAGACGTGAAGCAGATTACGACCAGTGACAATGATGAGTATGAGCCGACCTGGTCGCCGGATGGGAAGCAGATTGCGTATGTGAACGGCGTGTTTGTGAATGGTGCTCCGGGCGTGGGCGGGGTGCAGGGCAAGACGATTGAGGCGGTGACGCTGGCGACGGGTGCTACGAAGGTGGTGGCGTCGACGGGTAAGGCTCCGGGACGGCTGGAGTCGCCTTCGTGGTCGAAGGATGGGAAGCTGGCGTATGTGCAGCTCTTCGGGATGGGGCAGTTTGTGGATGCTTCCCGGATGATGGTGGATGGCAAGGCGATCTCGGAGAAGAGCGACGATACGTTTCCGTTCCCGGCAGCGTGGATGTCGCCGACGACGCTAATCTATACGGCGAACGGCAAGATCCTGAAGGCAGACCTGGCTGCGAAGACAGAGCAGGCGATTCCGTTCTCGGCAGATATCGAGTCGAAACGGCCGGTGTATCCGGGTAAGAACTTTGGGTTTGATTCGACTGCTCCCAAGCAGGCGAAGGGCATCTTCGCTCCAGCGATCTCTCCGGATGGCAAGAAGATCGCGTTCGTGGCGTTGAACCAGCTGTATCTGCTGGAGGTTGGCAAGAGCGTTCCAAAAGCGCTGACGCAGGACACGTACTACAAGCAGGGACCGATGTGGTCGCCGGATGGCAAGGTGCTGGCGTATGTGTCGGACAAGGGCGGCATCGAAAACATTTACCTGCTGGACATTGAGAGCGGCAAGGAGACTCAGCCTGCGCCTTCGAAGAGCGCGCAGATCTTTCCGGCATGGAGCCCGGATGGCAAGATGATGGCGTTCCAGGAGCAGACTGGTGCGACCTTGTTGCTGGATGTTGCGACGGGTAAGACCTCGCCGCTGGCTGCGGCTACGTTCTTTCCGGGACGTCCGGCGTTCTCGACTAATGGCAAGACGGTTTCGATTGCTACGGTGAAGCCTTACTCGCATCGCTTCCGCGAAGGCACGAGTTCGATTCTCGCGGTGGATGTTGCGAGCAAAAAGACGACGTGGTTTGAGCCGGCGCCGTTTGAATCTATCTCCACGCGGACCGAGGATGGTCCTGTCTACTCGCCGGATGGCAAGGAGATGGTCTTCGTGATGGATGACCTGCTGTACGCGATGCCGGTGGATGCAGATGGTAAGCCGTCCGGCACTGCGGTGGCGTTGAACAACGAGATCACGGATGCTCCTACTTACAGCGGCAAGAAGATTCTGTATCTCTCCAACGGCAAGTTGAAGTTGTTGGACCGTGGGACGAAGGCGATTACAACTGTGGCGTTGAATCTGACTTACAAGCCAGAGCAGCCCACGGACAAGATTCTGATTCATGCGGCGCGCTACTGGAAGGGCTCCGGGTCCGAGGTTTCGAAGGACGTTGATGTTCTTGTCGACGGACACCGGATTGCTTCGGTTGGGCCGCATACGGGTAAGGTGCCAGCCGGATACAAGGTGATTGAGGCTCCGAACTCTACGGTGCTGCCGGGCCTTTGGGAGAACCATGCGCATCCGAACTCCGACTCGTCGATCTACTACGGCGACCGGCTGGGACGGTTGTGGATGGTGTACGGCATTACGACGCTGCGCGACATGGCGGACCAGGCGTACCGTGCGGCGATGCAGAAGGAAGCGTTCCTCTCCGGCGCTGCTGTTGGGCCGCGGCTGTTTGCTACGGGTGAAGCGATTGATGGTGAACGCACCTACTATCCGATGATGATTCCGACGACCAGCGAGGCGCAGTTACAGCGCGAGTTCGCACGATTGAAGGGGTTGGACTTCGACTTTATGAAGCTGTACGTTCGGCTGCCGTATAGCTGGATCGTGAAGGGCGTGGACTACGCGCACAACCAGATGGGCGTGCAGACTGCGGGCCACTACCTGCTGCCTGCGGTGGCGCTGGGTAATGATGGCATGAGCCACGTGTCGGCGACGGCTCGGACCGGGTATGCATACTCGCGGACGTTGACGGGGACGAGCTACTCGGACGTGCAGAAGCTGATGGCGGAGTCCGGTATGTGGACGATCAGCACACTGCTGAATCCGGCGTTGATCGTCGATGCACCGACGATGGCAGACGATCCGCGTTACGGCGTCGCTCCTCCGTGGGAGCAGGCTCGGTTGATTGCTGCACGCGATGCGGCGGTGAAGTCGAACGACGGCGCCAAGGCTGCGACGATTGAACGGACGATGCGCGAGGAGGCCACGGTAAAGGGCGTGCTCGACCGCAAAGGCTTGTTCATCGGCGGTACAGACTCGCCTCTGGATCTGCCTTCGACCTCGTTGCACCTGAACCTGCGGTCGCAGGTGAAGTATGGACTCGCTCCTTGGCAGGCACTGGAGACGGTGACCAGCATTGCGGCAAAGGCGGCGGGCGTGTCCAAGGACCTCGGGACATTGGAGGCTGGAAAGCTGGCCGACCTGATTCTGGTGGAGGGCGATCCGCTGGCGCATATCGATGACGTGACCAAGGTGCAGTGCGTGATGAAGAACGGCAAGATGATGTCAGTTGGCGAGATCATGAAGCCGTTTGTGGCTAGTTCGATTGGCTCGGATGTTTGTCAGGCTAAGTAGCTCCTTTGAGG
>JANYER010000392.1 GCA_025359825.1 Granulicella sp. | reverse complement strand
GCGATGGTGACCATCTGGATGAGGAACTCATGGTCGGTGCGGGTGCCGTCTTCGGCGGAGAACTCGATGTCCTCGGCGTAGGTACGGGCGAGGCGGACTGACTCGGCGGCCTGATCGAGGGCTTGGGCGCGGGTGATGCGGAGCTTGTACTCGAGGTGGAGGTCGGAGGAGGCGAGGAAGACGTGGATGCGATTGGACTCGGCGGGCTCGACGGCTTTGGCGGCGGCCTCAATGTCTTCGCGTTTAGCGCGGGCGAGGGAGGCGATGCGGGTGCCTTTGACCTCGCGGGCGATGGCCTTAACAGCGTTGAAGTCACCGTCGGAGGCAATAGCGAAACCGGCCTCAAGCACGTCGACGCCGAGGGCCGCGATCTGATGGGCCATCCTGAGCTTTTCCTCGTGGTGCATGGTGCAGCCGGGGGATTGCTCGCCGTCGCGGAGGGTGGTGTCGAAGAAGACGATCTGGTTGGGATTCGGCATAGTATTCGGTACCTTTGATCTGGCTATTATCATAACGCAGGCTTATGATGCGTTGAACAAGTATCAGAAGTTCTAATCGGGCTATATGGCATTTACAACAACTCCCAGCAAGCAGTGCTCGTTTTTTGGGACAGGTGGTTGCGTGATTTTGGACGGCATATCCCAGGGCTAAAGTCCAATTCATATGCAGCACGAGCGAGGCCCTAGGCTAAAGCCTCGGGTTACCTAGAAGCAAAGGCATATCGTTGCCCATTCGATTTGCCAAGATAAGGAGACATTTTGGAGCTGGTTCAGCTTGAGACATTTCTGGCAGTCGCTGAGGAGCGTAGCTTCTCGCGGGCGGCGGCGCGACTCCATCGTACCCAGCCAGCGGTAAGTCAGGCAATTGCAAAGCTGGAACAGGAGTTGGGCGAGGTACTTTTTGAGCGGACGTCGCGGGACGGGACGCTGACCGATGCCGGTGAGGTGCTGCGAGAGTATGCGCTGAAGCTGCTGAACCTGCGGACGGAGGCTTCCGGCGCGCTGACCGAGCTGCGCGAGCTGCACCGGGGCAAGCTGACCCTGGCGGCGAATGAGTACACCTGCCTGTATCTGTTGCCGCTGCTGGATGAGTACAGGCGGCAGAATCCACGGATCAAGCTGGCGGTGCAGCGGGCGCTGGCGAGCCGGATCTCGGATGAGGTGCTGATGCACTCGGTGGAGATTGGGGTGCTGTCGTTCAAGCCGGATGATCCGCAGGTGAAGTCGATTGTGGTGTACCGGGATGAGCTGGCGTTTGTGGTGAACCCGAGCCATCCATTGGCGAAGGTAGGTGAGGTGGCGATCCGGCAGTTGGGCGGGCAGAACTTTATCGCGCACAATATCCCTTCGCCGCAGCGGCAGAAGGTGATCCAGGCCTTCAAGCGGCATAAAACCCGGTTGCAGATGGGGGTAGAGCTGCCGTCGATTGAAGCGATCAAGCGATTTGTGGCGATGGGCAACGGTGTCGCGCTGGTACCGGGGTTGACGGTGCGGACCGAGCTGGAGAGCGGTGCGCTGGTGCAGGTGAAGGTGCCGGAGCTACAGATGGAACGGAAGCTGCGGCTGGTGCATCGGCGGCAGGCGAGCCTGTCGCATGCTGCGATGGCGTTTCTGAAGGTGGTGGAGGCGTATGCGGCGGAGCATGGCGATCCGTACAGCTTTCAAACGGAGCGGGGAATTTAGTGCGGTCTATCGCAACTATTTCTGCAGCTAATCTTTGCGATGGTAGGGGAGAACATATTTCGTCGAGATGCGTTCTTACGGACAGGTTCTGATTGCCGGCTTGAGTGCGGCGAATCTATCGGAACAAGCGTTCTAAGGAGGTTGTGATGAAGGTTATGCAAGCGATGAATGCTCGATGTTTTGGAGCACGGTTGGCTCTGCTGGCAGTATGTGCGGCTGCTTTGAGTGCAGCTCCGATGGTGGCGCAGGGTCGTGGGATGGGCCGGGGTGGAGGCGGCGATCCGCAGAAGATGGAAGACCGTCAACTGAAGGTGATGACCAAGCAGTTGAAGCTGACGCCGGACCAGGTGACGCAGTTGAAGGGCGTGTTTGCAGACTCGGACCAGCAGTTGAAGGCACTGCGGGACGACACGTCGACTGTGCAGGCGGACAAACGCAGCAAGCTGGCGGCGTTGATGCAGGATCGCCAGGCGAAGGTGCGGGCGGTGATGACGGACGAGCAGAAGCCGAAGCTGGATGCGCTGCAGGAGAAGATGAAGGAGCGGCGCGCGGAACGGAAGGGCCAGAATGCGCTTGGTGGCCCGGGTGCAGCGACGCCTCCGCAGTAGAGGGATTTCAAGCAGGATGGGGCCAGGGAAGAGGCCGGGAGAAGTTGCTCTCCGGCCTTCTTGCGCCGGGAGCGTACCTTGAGACGCCTCTACGGGTACAATAAGGAGGCCGGCTGAGGTGTCTTTGTCTGGGATGTCTCCGAGGGGTCTGCTGCGTGGTCTTCGCGTCTGGCTCGTCGAAGGAGAGATTCCGGGTGGAGGAGGTTTCTGGAGCGAAGTTGGCTTCAGGCCAGAGGTCGGAAGAAATTGGATGAATCTTGAAGGGGCTTAGCGAAGAATGAAGAAGATGATGTTGTTGGGCGCGCTGGTACTGTCTGCCGTTGCAGGACACGCACAGGAGAGCCGGCAGGATATAAGCATCAGCGGGATTGGTCTGTTGGCCCCGCAGGTAAACGGGAACTCGGTGAAGATGAACACGAGTTCGACCTATGGTTTTCTAGCCAGCTACCGCTACATGCTGACTCCTCGCAGCGCGCTTGAGGTGAATTACTCGTTTGCCCAGAACCAGCAGAGCTACGTGACGAGCTTCCTGACCGGAAATATCCACCAGCGCCAGCAGGAACTCTCGGGCGCCTATGTGTTCAGCCTGAACTTCAAGAACTTCAGCCCCTTTGTTGAGGCGGGCGTGGGCGGATTAATCTTCACCCCGATCCGGGATTACCAGACGACGTCCTTCGATACGAAGCAGAACACCAATATTGGTGCGCTGTTTGGTGGCGGCGTGGCGTATGAGCTGAGCCCCAGCTTCGATATCCGTGCCCAGTATCGCGGGTTTATCGTGAAGGCACCGAACTTTGGTGTGGACAACTTCAAGACCAACCGGTACGAAGTGATCTCCATGCCTGCGTTGGGAATTGCGTACCACTTCTAAACGCTTTGAGTTAGAAGCAACAGAAACCCCCGGCTGATGGCCGGGGGTTTCTGTTGCTGGATCAGGCTGGAATTTAGTGGAAGTGGTAGGCAACGCCAATGTAGCCGACCAGAGGGGTGAGGCCGTTGGGAGGGAAGCCACTCCAGTGCTGGTACTCAGCATCGGCGCGAAGCGAAAGATAGGGCTTGATTCTGTAGTCGACACCGCCGCCGCCGGCTACCATGTTGTAGGCGAGATTGGCGACGCTGTTCTGGTAGTTGAAAACGCCCCGGCCGACCATGATTTTGCCATAGGGTGAGAACCGGCCGTAGGTGCGGTGATATCGGACTCCTGCTTCATAGGTTTTTTCGTAGAGATCTTTATCGGGTCCCTTGAGGAAACGAAAGTCGAGCTCTACGCCAAAGTTATGAAAGAAATCAAAGGCTGCGTAACCGGCGAGTCCTTTGAAGTTATCGGGACCATAGTCGGGCTTTGCGAGGGCGTACCCAACACCAACTTGTAAATCGCCTGCGCGAGAAGCTGTAGGGGATGACTGTGCCTGTAAGAGGGAAGCAGTTGTCAGCAGACCTACTATCGTCCAAAACCTAATTGCCACAAACATTCTCCCTGGTCGATCTATGTGTTCCTGGTACAGGATAGACCGTGAGCTTTCAATGTATCGGCAAATTAGATAACTGGGTACACTTTGCCTTACTACAGGCCCGAATCTACGGTACGGCTGTTTAGTGGAACGAGTAAGCTACACCGACGGTAATAGCGTACGGGCTGAGGGTATGTGGTGAGAAGCCGGGATATTGCTGGTATTCAAAGTCGAATGCACGGACGTTGATTTTGCGGGTTGCTTTGAGATCCAGGCCTCCACCGAGCGCGTAGGCGATGTAGGTGGCTGAGGAGTGGGGGATGTTATCGAATTGAAATTTTATGATTCCGATACCGGCCAGTCCCTTGATGTACGGGGCATAGCGCCCGTGATGGAAGACGTAGCGAGGTCCAAGCAGGTAGGTGTCTTCGCCGATGTCGCCAGGGGTGATGATGCTGGCCAGGTGGATGTCGCCTTCGACGCCGATGTGCTGGGTGAAGTCAAACGTTCCATAAATGGTTGGGCCGGCAGTATAGTGCTCCCCGTAGTCGGGTTTGACGTACGTGCCTGCAATACCGATTTGCATTTGGCCTGCGCGAGACGCCGTTGGGACAGCCTGGGCTTTGGCGAAAGGTGCCGGAGCAAAAATAGTGAGACCAATAAAGCAAGCGAACCAGCTAGTGAAATTGTGCCGTTTCAACTTGTACCTCCTAAATCGTGGGCCTGTGTTGGGTGAATCACCGGGAATGAGCCCGGCAGCTTGGAGTTGGGGAGTGACGGGCCATTGTTGGCCCGTTCAGCTGTTGGTTGCGGTTAGTTCTGGGGCGGTGCTGCGGTGGTTGGAGCGGCTGCGGTTGGCGCCGGTGCAGCGGTCGAATCGGCTGCTGCCGGTGCTGCTGCGGCGGGTGCTGCTGCAGGGTCAACAGGTGGCTTGAAGTAGGAGAGCTTCAGGTAGACGGGCTCGACCTCAAATGGCATCTTGTCCGAAGGGGAGAGGAGCGGCTCAAAGGACGAGTGCAGGGTGATGACCTGATCGGTCCAGGGATCGAAACGGAGGAAGCTGGAGAGCGGCATTGCGGCCTGCTGCTTCAGATCCTTCATGTCGAGCTTGCTGCCCTTGGTCATCATGGCTGCGAGCCAGAAGGTGGGGTCGGTGTCGCTCTTGACCAGACCGTCGCCGATCATGGGCTCGTTGAGTGCCTTGAGGGCCTTGACGCGCTGCTGAAGCTGTTGGAGGTAGAGGCCGAAGTACTGCTGACCTCCGTCGAGTTCTTTGGCGCTGAGCAGTTCCAGGGCTTTCTTGGCGGCTGCAGTGTTATCGGCATCGGTGTGGTGCATGGGGATGCGATTGAAGACTGCGTTGGTGGGGAAGAGCAGGCGATCGTTGAAGGCGAACTTGGTATCCAGGCGGTGGCCGAGGATGACGTGCGCGATCTGGAAGGCCAGGATGGCGTTGAGGTTGCCCATCTGCTGCGCGCCGTCCGCAGTGACCACTGCGGTGGTGTCGAGCAGGCTCTTGGAGATCACGATGGTGTTACCGATCGCGATGGACTCCAGCGGCTGGGTGAGCAGGGTGCGGCAACGGATGGGGCGAGAGAGGGTGATGTTGTTGTAGGCCAGAATGTTGCCGGCAAGAGCTTCGAGGGTCTTATCGAACTCGCTGGGAGCATCGAGGAGACCGGCCTGGAAGAGGCGCTCGACGACGTTATCTTCTGCCTGCTGGACCCAGGCGCGCTGGGCACCGAGGGGGCTGACATCCTGGGCGTCGTTGGAGACGTCAGTGGCACCGACTACGTCCAGCGAAGTGTTCTCGGATTCCTTAGCGGGAACCTTGAGGACGTAGCCCCAGACGTGGTTGATGGCCTTGAACTTGAGGGTGCGCGATACGCTGCGAGGATCCGACTCTTCAACGTAGAAGGAGGTGGGGAGCCACAGGTCGGGCTGCACGTTGGTGCGCCAGCTATCGAAGTGATAGAACTCTTTGCGATCTGCTTCGGTACCGGAAAAGTCGCCGTTGAAGCGGACAACGTTGCCGTTACGGGTCTCGACCCAGATGCGACCGAAGAAGCGGCCATACTCGCGCTTGCCCTTGATGGGGGTTACGTCAAAGACGGCGGTGGGGGTGGTGCCGAGAAAGTCGTTGCGGACGAAGCCGAAGGCATAGTGCTGACGGTCAAAGTCCTTGGAGTCCATGAGCAGCATCTGGACGAAGCCGGCTTCGTGGAAGGTGAGGTGCAGGCTGCCACCGAGGCCGGTGATGAAGGAGCCGGTGTGCTTGATGAAGCCCAGCTTACCATCGTTCTTGCTGCCCTTGGAGGTGGCGTTGTTGACCTCATAGGCGTTGTCGCCGATGATCTTGTTGAATTCGACGCGACCGAGGAAGTGCTGGTCGGAGTCGGGAACCTGACCCAGGATGGGGTCCGGGCGCATGTTCTGGATGTAGGTCTCGACCAGAGGCGCGCGGTCCTTGACGGTCTTGACGACTTCCTTCTCGCGGACGATGGCCTTGTCGATCAGGGCGTTCTGCCCAGCGGTGAGCTTG
Organism: Granulicella sp.; assembly: GCA_025359825.1. GTDB lineage: Bacteria > Acidobacteriota > Terriglobia > Terriglobales > Acidobacteriaceae > Edaphobacter. The sequence continues at coordinate 9,889 of JANYER010000392.1, read as the reverse complement.
CGAGAGGGAAGTACATCTTCCTTGGGCTTCTTTTTGCCGATGAGCGGGATGGCTGCGGATGCAGGGAGCGCGGTGGCGACGAGTGCTGCCAGGAGTAGACCGGCGAGGGGGAGTTTCCGGAAAGTCATTGTTTTAGGCTCCTACGATGGCTGGGATGGCCATGTTGCTTTTCAATTCAGTGCGATTCAAAGTTTCAAACTTGATGCTAGTTGAGAAGTAAAGGGGTCGGGAAGTAGTAACGAGGGAACCTACTAGCTGGCGAGTTGGAAGGCTACGTTGACGACGCCGTCCCAGTCGGTTGGGCGACCGGTCGCGTCGATTGCAGGCTGGAAGCGCGTAGCCTGAATGGCGCGAATGGCAGATTCTCCGAGTCCGTGACCGAGATCGCTGGTGACACCGAGGACTTGAACACTACCCGCGGCTGAGACGTGGATACGAACTGACACAACACCCTCAATATGCAGACGGGTGGCTTCAGCCGTGTACTCGGGGCGCGGTTTGAAGATAACTTTCGGGCCGGTGCGGACAACAGCGGCAGCAGCTACCGGCTTCGGCATTACGGGGGCGACGTTCTGACCGAGGTTGACCGGGCCAGCGACCGTTCCCTTGGAGTTCAGAGGACCGGTACCGCCGGTGACACCAAGTTTGACGCCGCGCACTGCGTTGGCGGCGTTATCGCGTCCGGCCATGTTCTGGCTGGCAGCCGATCCGGAACCAAGATTGACAACAGTGGAGGACGGACCGGCCCCGGTATTGGAGGCCGGCATGCCGGACATTCCCTTGTTGCCGAGGTTGACGGCACTGGTCGAGGGAAGCTTAGAGACTGCGATAGGGCTGGTGGTGGAACCCAGCGCAACTGCAGTGGGGTGAGGCGAGTTGTTGACGACTGAAGCAGGCTGGGCCTGGGCCAGGCTGACTACTTTCGGGGCCGGCGGCGGTTGAACCAGCTTGGGCGGTGCAGGCTGCAGGATGGGAACCTGCTGGACCATCTTCACTTCAGGAATCTTGGGCGGGTCCGGTAGCTTGACGTCAGGGAGCTTGATTTTGGGCGGCTCCACCTTGACGACCGGCGGGGTCGGAATCTTGGGGACGATCTTGGGCTTGATGGGCTCCGGCTCCACCTTTTTGGGGATGGGAGCGAGCGAGATGGAGTCAAGCTTCTGCTTGGACATGGTGTGCTTGGCTGCGGCACCGATGATAATGACGACGATGGCGATGATGATGTTGAGGCTGATGGAGGTGAAGAGCGATGCCTTGCTCTGGCTGCCGTCGTTGAGGACGCCGAAGTGTGCGAACTGCATATTCTGCGGGGTTTGATCTTCAGTGCGAAGCGGCTTGGCCATGATCTTGAATCCTTGAAGTGATCTCTCTGCGGAGAGGCTAAAATTGTTACCGATCCGGACGACGATAGCAGACCGGAGCGGATGAAACGATGAACTCCGAGAGCTTTGCCGGAGCGGAGGTCGAGCAGTCATAAAAGCCGGACAACCCGATGCAACTGTTTCACGACGAAGTGCGAGAGATGGGGGCAGAGCGTAACGCTGGAGCCGTGCAAAAAGGAACCTAGTACGACAGACGCTGCGAGGTGCTAAAAAGGTTACTTGTGAAACTGCACATCGAGGCGTTCCTTTGGTGCTTTCCAGGGTCGTCCGATGCACAGCGATACTTGAGCTATGTTGCCGGAACCCTAAGTGATTGACACTCATACTTTGGTTGTAGGCAAGAAAGAGTAGAGGAAACGAACCAATGAAGGTACTGATAACTGGTGGCGCTGGGTACATTGGAGGCACAGTGTCCCGGCTTCTTTTGGCGGGTGGACATGCGGTAACGGTGTACGACAATTTGTGTCATAGCAAGCGTTCGGCAGTAGCAGAAGGATCCAATTTTATCGAGGGCGATCTGGCCGATAAAGACCTGTTGCAAGGGACGTTGAACGACGGACGTTTCGACGGTGTGATGCATTTCGCTGCGCTAATTGAAGCTGGGGAGAGCATGCAGCGCCCTGAGATCTACTTCCGTAATAATACCGCGTCGACGCTGACTTTGCTGGAGTGCATGTTGGCGACGGGACATGACCGGCTGGTGTTCAGTTCGACGGCTGCATGCTACGGAGAACCAGAGACTACCCCCATCCTCGAAGATGCGAAGCTACTCCCTACCAACGCGTACGGCGAGAGTAAGTTGCTGGTTGAACAGATGTTGGCGTGGATGAATCGGGTACACAATTTGCGGTATGCGAGCCTGCGTTATTTCAACGTCGCTGGAGCGATAGAAGGGTATGGCGAGGCGCATGAGCCGGAGTCGCATCTGATTCCTCTGATCCTGGATGTGGCCCTTGGGCGGCGCAAGAACATCAAGATCTTTGGAAAGGACTATCCGACCAAGGACGGTACCTGTGTGCGGGACTACATCCACGTCCAGGACCTTGCGCAGGCTCATCTGCTGGCATTGGAGTCACTGACTGAGAAGAGCCGTGTTATCTACAACATCGGTAACGGACAGGGTTTCACGGTACTGGAGGTCATCGAGTCAGTGCGTCGAGTCACAGGGAAGGAGATTCCTGTAGAAGAACTACCTCGTCGCGACGGAGATCCGGCGGTGCTGGTAGCGAGTTCCGAGAAGATCAAGCGGGAGTTGGGCTGGAAGCCGCAATTTTCCGAATTAGATGCCATTATTGCCAGTGCATGGGATTGGCATCAAAAGCGGTACGCTTAACCATTCGACGGAGCACCGGAGGTTTTCTTGCACGAAAGCATTTTGCACAGCATGTTTCATCTTGAATTGCCGCTGCTGGAGAAGATTCTTCGGCCCATGATCGTTTTTGTCTGCCTGGTTGCCTTTTTACGGCTGTTTGGCAAACGGGAGCTGGCGCAGCTGAATCCGTTCGACCTGGTGGTGTTGCTGAGCCTGTCGAACACGGTGCAGAACGCAATTATCGGAGAGGACAACTCGGTGACCGGAGGCTTGATCGGTGCGCTGGCGCTGTTGACGATCAACTGGGTGGTGGCGCGTCTGCTGTTTAAGCTTCCCAGGGTGAACAGGGCACTCCAAGGTGCCGAGACCGTGCTGATCCGCAAGGGCAAGGTAGACAAGAAAGCAATGGAGCAAGAGGCCCTGACAGAGATTGAGCTGCTGTCGATTGTCCACAAGCAGGGGCTCAATAGTTTCTCCGAGGTGGAGAAGTGCGTTCTGGAGCCGAATGGAAACTTCTATGTTGAGGCGATTACACCGTCCATCGGCGATACCGAGCGGGCGGATGTTTTAAAGGCGGTCTATGCGCTAACCGCTGAGGTGAATGGCTTGAAGGCGCAACTGGCTGCGATTTCGGCTAAGGGATAGGTCGGGTGGGTTTCGACGCGGAGAGAAGCTTGCTGAGGGCCTTGCGGTAGGACTCGGGCGGTTCGGCTAACTGGGAGTCGCGCAGGGCCGCGCGATAGCCTCCGCGAAAGATGGAGTACATGACCGCCAGAGCGCAGCCTACCCCAAAGGCGAAACCAAAGAAAAATCCGAGAATGGACGGCCAGTAGAAGGTCACTCTGGCTCAAGTCTATCGTGCCGCCTTCGTCGGACATTCAGGGTGCCTGGTTTGTGACTACTACGGCTTCGAGTCGGGGGCTGCTGGCTGGGTGGTGGCTGCGACAGGCTTGGTGAAGATCTTGAGAGCGTTCTGGACGGTGTAGTTGAGGCCCCATAGGGTGGGAACGACGACAACGGCCCATGCTGCGGCGACCAGGAGTGGGGAGGATTTCTTTGCGGTATCGACCATGATGATCTACCTCTTTCTTCTTCGACTGCTCGACTGGTGCTGTGAGGGCTAGTGGGCCGCGCCTGTGGTTTCGGGGATGTTCTGGTCTTTGAGCCAGTACTTCTCGTTAACCGGGCGGACCAGTAGATTGGCGATGAAGCCAACCACTAGCAAGCCGGACATGATGTGGAGGATGAGCGGGTAGGCCTCCTGGCGGGGGAGTTTGTTGGCGACGTAATGGTCGAGGATTCCGTTGACGATGAGTGGGCCAACGATTCCGGCGGTGGACCAGGCAGTCAGCAGGCGGCCATGGATCGCCGAGACGTTGAAGCCGCCGAACAGGTCTTTGAGATAGGCGGGGATGGTGGCGAAGCCTCCTCCGTACATGGAGAGCAGGACGACAGCCGTGAGGACGAAAAGCGGGACGGAGTTAAGCTTGTCGGCACGGGTGAGGGGCACGAAGAAGTACAGCACCGGCCCAATCATGAAGAAGCAGAAGTAGGTAATCTTGCGGCCGAGAGAATCTGAGACGGAGGCCCAGAAGAAGCGTCCGGCCATGTTGAAGATGCTAAGGAGGCCTACGAAGCCTACGGCAGCGACGGGGCCGACTGAGCTCTTGAAGAGATCCTGAATCATCGGGGCAGCCTGCTCGAGGATTCCGATGCCGGCGGTGACGTTGGTGAAGAGGATGATCCAGAGAAGCCAGAACTGAGGGGTGCGCCAGGCGTGGGAGACGTCTACATTGTGGGTGGAGATGAGTGCGGACGTCTTGTTATGGCCGGACCAACCCTCGGGCTTCCAGCCGTCCTGCGGAACGCGGATGGTGAAGACTCCGAACATCATGAAGATGAAGTAGAGCGTTCCCATCGCCATAAAGGTGTAGGGAATGGAAGGCTGTCCTGCGGCTTTGAAGTGGGCCATCAGCTGATTGGCGAGGGGGCCGCCGATCATGGCACCGCCTCCAAAGCCCATGATGGCGAGGCCGGTGGCCAGGCCGGGGCGATCCGGGAACCACTTGATGAGGGTAGAGACGGGTGAGATGTAGCCGAGGCCGAGGCCTATCCCGCCGATGACTCCATAGCCGAGATAGATGAGGGCGAGGGAGTGCATCGAGGCTCCGGCCGAGGCGACGAAGAACCCGACACTAAAGCACAGGGCGGAGTAGAACATGGCGCGGCGGGGACCGGCTTTCTCCAGCCAGGCACCGAAGAGGGCGGCGGAGATACCGAGAAATGCGATAGCTATGGAGAAGATGTAGCCGACCTCTTTGAGGTTCCAGACGGCCCCGTCGGCTGCGTGCAGCGCGAGCAGCGGATTTTTGAAGACGGAGAAGGCGTAGACCTGGCCGATGGAGAGGTGGATTGCAAGGGCTGCGGGTGGGACGAGCCAGCGGCTATATCCTGCAGGAGCGATGGAGCGGTCACGATTGAGGAACGGGAATGCCATTCGAAACAACTCCTGGGCGGTGCTAAGGCGAATTGCGGGTTGATGAAAACTACGCTCCGCACAACCTACGATGAACCATGCCGTGCTGGCAAGGTGCGATTGTGGGTTGGATGCACGAATCAACAGCAGCGGGCCAGAGTTGCTGCGGTGCGGTGGTTAGCGTACCTTTTTTCCTGCTGGGCGAAATTACTTTAAGAACCAGCTATGTGATTTTTAGGGAGATTGGCTGACGATGTCTGAAGTAACCGCAAATCTTGATTCAAGCTTGAGAGAGAACCGTTTGTTTGCTCCGCCCGCGGAGTTTGCCGCCAAAGCGTATGTGAAGAGTGTTGAAGCATACGAGGCGATGTACAAGCGCAGCGTGGAGCAGCCGGAGGAGTTCTGGGGTGAAGCAGCCGGGGAGTTGGAGTGGTTTGCGCCCTGGACCAAGGTGTTAGAGACGGGGCCTGAGGGCCAAATGCTGGGGTCGAAGTGGTTTGTGGATGGAAAGCTGAACCTCTCGCACAACTGCGTCGACCGGCACGCGCTAGGATCGCGCAAGGACAAGGTCGCCCTGCTGTGGGAGGGTGAGCCGGGCGAGGTCCGGAAGATTATGTACAGTGAGCTGCTGGAGCTGGTGCAGCGGTTTGGGAATGTGCTGAAGGCGCAGGGCGTGAAGCGTGGAGATCGGGTCGCCATCTATATGGGCATGTGTCCGGAGCTGGCGATTGCGCTGCTGGCGTGCGCGCGCATCGGGGCTGTCCACTCGGTGATCTTTGGCGGGTTTGCGGCCCATGCGATTGTGGACCGGGTGAACGACTCAAGCTGCGTGGCAGTGATTACGCAAGACACCAGCTATCGCCGGGGTGGCGAGGTGAAGCTGAAGGCGATCGTGGATGAGGCGATGGAGAAGTGCCCGACCGTCAAGAGCGTCATCGTATACAAGCGGAGTGGTTCTGCGGTGACGATGAAGGCGGGCCGCGACGTGTGGTGGGACGAGGAAATGCAGAAAGCCGGAGTTGAGTGTGCAGCAGAGTGGATGGACGCGGAAGACCCGCTGTACCTGCTTTATACCTCCGGTACGACGGGCAAGCCGAAAGGTCTGATGCACACGACCGGTGGCTACTCGGTACAGACGTATCTGACGAGCAAGTACGTGTTCGATCTGCGCGAGGACGATGTCTACTGGTGTACGGCGGACATCGGCTGGGTAACAGGGCATAGCTATGTGGTGTACGGGCCGTTGCAGAACGGGGCCACGGTAATGATGTACGAAGGTGCGCCCAACTGGCCGGAGAATGACCGCTTCTGGAAGATCATCGACCAGCATAAGGTGACGATCTTCTATACCGCTCCGACAGCGATTCGTGCGTTTACGAAGTGGGGTGATGCATGGGTGCGGAAGCATTCGCTGGCGTCGCTGCGGCTACTCGGGACGGTGGGCGAGCCAATTAATCCGGAGACCTGGATGTGGTATCACCGCGAGATTGGCAAGGAACGCTGCCCGATCGTTGACACCTATTGGCAGACGGAGACGGGTGCGATCCTGATCGCTCCGATACCAGGTGCGGTGGGGACGAAGCCGGGGTCTGCGACGCGGCCGTTCTTTGGTGTTGTGCCTGAGGTGGTGACGAAGGAAGGGAATCCGGTGCCGGATGGGCAGGGCGGACTGCTGGTGGTTCGCAAGCCCTGGCCATCGATCGCTCGGACCATCTATGGCGATGCGGAGCGGTATGCGCAGGCTTACTTCAGCGAGATTCCGGGGAGCTACTTCACCGGCGATGGTGCGCGACGGGATTCCGACGGATACTTCTGGCTGATGGGTCGTGTGGACGATGTGATCAACGTCAGCGGACACCGGTTGGGAACGATGGAGGTCGAGTCGGCTCTGGTCGCGCATCCGAAGGTCGCTGAGGCGGCTGCTGTTGGCAGGCCGCATGAGATGAAGGGCCAGGCGATCGCGGTGTTTGTGACGCTGGAGAGCGGGCATACTCCGAGCGAAGAGTTGCGCCAGGAATTACGGCAGTGGGTCGCGAAGGAGATTGGTGCGCTGGCCCGGCCGGACGACCTTACGTTTACGGACGCTCTGCCCAAGACGCGGAGTGGAAAGATCATGCGGCGACTGCTGCGTGAGCTTGCTACAACGGGCGAGGTGAAGGGCGACACGTCGACGCTGGAAGATTTTGGGGTGATTGCCAAGTTGAGGGAGGGTGAGGAGTAAATTCCTCTCCGCATCCTAAGCACGCCTGCGCATCGGGTGGGATGTACAGGTGTGCTCTTAGCTGAGGTGGTTGCTGGGTTTGGTGGGCAGGGTGAAGTGGACGGTGGCGCCCTTGCCTGGGGTGCTGGTGGCCCAGATGCGTCCTCCATGCTGGGTGACGATGCTGCGGCAGATGGCGAGGCCGAGGCCGGTGCCGCCCATGACGCGTGAGTCAGAGGCATCGCCCTGCTGGAAGCGGTCGAAGATGTTCTCCAGCTTGTCGGCAGGGATGCCGCGGCCCTGGTCCTGGACCTCGATGATGGCTTCCTGATCGTCAAGGTACTTGGCGGTGAGGTGGATCTCGCTGCCTGGCGGAGAGAACTTGATCGCGTTGGAGATCAGATTGTTGAGGGTCTGGAGGATGCGGTCAGGATCGGCCCAGACGCTGACGCCATTGGCCGCGTAGAAGATGCGGATGTTGGGGCGAGGGGTGCGGCTCTGCTGCTGGGTGACGGCACGGCGCAGGAGGTCTTCCGCACTGCACATGGTGAGCTGCAGCTCGGCCTTGCCGGAGCCGATGCGCTCAAGGTCGAGGATGTCGTTGACGAGGCGGACGAGCCGGTCGGTGTTGCTGATGGCGATCTCGAACATTTGCTGCATCTTCTCGGGACGCGTCGTGAGGGCGCCGCCGGAGAGAAGGCCGAGAGCACCGCGCAAGGAGGTGAGCGGGGTGCGGAGTTCGTGCGAGACGGTGGAGATGAACTCGTCCTTCATGCGGTCGAGGGCGCGGCGTTCGGTGGTGTCGGTGAAGGCTACTACGACGCCGACTGCCTTGCCGGGGCCGTTGCGGTCGTTGCTGCTGGACTCGACCTGGGGGCGGGCGACGTACTCGACGGGGAAGCTGCTTCCATCCTTGCGCCAGAAGACCTCATTACCGACACGGACTGTGTCGCGATGGGCAAGGCTGTTGCGGATGGGTGAGTCTTCGGCGGGGTACGCGGAGCCGTCGACACGGGTGTGGTGGAGGAGTTCATGAGCGTTGCGGCCCAGCATCTCGGCGGGCTTGTAGCCCAGCATCTGTGCGGCAGCAGGGTTGACGACGGTGATCTTGCCGTCAAGGTCGATGCCGAAGATGCCGTCGCCGACGGACTCGAGGATGGAGTCGGACTGGCGGGTAAGGGTGCGGAGACGGCCTTCGACGCGGACCTGCTCGCTAATGTCGACGCCGATGCCGAGGACATACGGTGCGCGCTCGGGCACCTCGATAAGCTTGTTCCGGTAGGCGATGACGCGAACCTCGCCGTCGGTGTGCTCCAGGTGGAGCAGGCCCTGGGCCTCGCCAGTGGCGGCGATCTTGCGCAGGTAGATGGTGACGCCGCGGCGGCGATCAGCGGGGATGAACTCGCTGAGGGAGTGGCCGACCATGTCGTCGAGGGTGCGGCCGAGACTTTCTGCACCATAGGCGTTAATGGAGAGCAGATTTCCTTCAAGGTCGTGGGTACAGACCATACCGAGCGAGCCTTCGACCAACTGTCGGTAGCGGGCCTCGCTCTCGCGGAGGGTGGATTCAGCGGCGCGCTGGACAGTGACGTCGATTCCAGTGGCGATAATGAAGCCGACCTGTCCTTGCTGATCGCGGAGTGCGGTAGCCGACCAGGCGATGCGGCGAACGCCGCCGAGGCGGTTGAGCCACTGGTTCTCGAAGACTGCCGGGAAGGGGCCGGAGCGCAGGCGGTCGAACTGCTCGATGGCCTGCGGGACGTCTTCGCGGGGGATGAGTTTGTCCCAGGCGTAGCGCCCGACGAGGGTGGGGAAGTCGTATCCGGAGACGGTCTCGCAGGCTCGGTTGAAGCGGACGATGCGGCCGGCGGTGTCGAAGACGACGACCAGCGCGCCGACGGTGTCGAGGACGGCGGAGACGAAGTTGCGCTCGACGGTAAGGGCCGACTCGACACGCTGGCGGGCGCGGGCGGCGCGGTCGATCTGGCGGACGCGGGTGTTGAGCTCCAGGCGGTTGATGACCTGGCGACTGAGCACGGAGAGCGCGTTGGCCTGCGCGGGTGTGAGCGCGCGAGCGGGGACGTCGAGCACGAAGAGTGCACCGATGCTGACGCCTGCGTGGGTGGTGAGCGGCGCGCCGGCGTAGAAGCGGAGGGCATGGGAGCCGAAGATGATTCCTTCGGGTGCGAACTCGGGGTCTTTTCGAGCGTCGCGGACCTCGTAGACGGTGTCGCCCAGGATGGTGGACTCGCAGGGCGTGGAGCCGAGCGGGAGCTCGCGGAGTTCGATGCCGATGCGGGACTTGAGCCAGATGCGGTCGTTGCCAATTAGCGAGATGGCAGCAATCGGAGCGTTGCAGATCTGTCCTGCGAGGCGAGCGAGGTCGTCGAGGACGGGATCGGGCGTTGAGTTGAGAACCTCGTAGTTGGCGAGGGCTTCAAGCCGCATTGCTTCGTCTTTTACAAGAAGTGCATTCATCTGAGCCCAAGAGAACAATGGTACGAGAGAAAAAAAAGAAC
>JANYER010000388.1 GCA_025359825.1 Granulicella sp. | reverse complement strand
TTACAGGCATCAGCTATCCCGGGTTTTATACTTCGTCGAGCATTATTGATTCGCATCCGGCGATCAAGGCGGCTAGTCCGCAGGCCCCGATGACGGACCTCTTCTTCAACGACGATGGGTATCATGGCGGCACGTTTATGTTGGGGGCGAATTACGGGTTCTATCGCGGGTTCAAGCCGCAGAATAATCCGATGATTCCGACGGGTGGGCAGGGGTTTGGCGGCGGGGCTTCGTCGAAGGAGAATCCAGATACGTACACGACCCTGTTGGCGGCGGGCAATACTGCCAACCTTGATAAGGGAAAGGACTATCTGAATGGCGAAAACTGGTTGTTTCATGACCAGGTGATGCATACGACCTACGACGATTACTGGCAGAAGCGCGACCTCTCCCGCCATATGAAGGGCGTGAAGGCGGCGGTGATGACGGTGGGTGGATGGTTCGATGCGGAGGACCTGTCGGGGCCGTTCAAGACCTTCCACGCAATCGACAAGTACAGCCCTGATGCTGTGAATACGCTGGTGATTGGGCCTTGGACGCATGGTGGCTGGTCACGCACGGACGGCGACCGTCTGGGCGATGTCACCTTCAACTCGAAGACGTCGCTGTACTACCGGGCGAAGATTGAGTTTCCGTTCTTTGAACACTATCTGAAGGGTAAAGAGAGTGCTGCGCTCCCGAAGGCGCTGGTGTTTGAGACGGGCAGCAATATGTGGAAGAGCTACGACGCTTGGCCGCCTAAGTCGGCTACGGCGAAGACACTTTACTTCCGTGCCGGCGGCAAGCTGAGCTTCGATGCGCCGACAGAGAAGATTGGCGTGGATGAGTATGTGAGCGATCCTGCCCACCCGGTGCCGTTTGTGGAGTACACCACAGCGACTGTTCCGCAGCGATATATGGCAGACGATCAACGCTTTGCTTCGCGGCGGCCAGATGTACTGGTCTACGAGAGTGAGCCTTTGACGGAGGACGTTACGATTGCCGGGCCGGTGCGTCCGAAGCTGAAGATCGCTTCGACGGGGACGGACTCGGACTTTGTCGTGAAGCTGATCGATGTGTATCCGTATGACTATCCGAATACGGTGGACGCGACCAATAAGCGGGTCATTGGTGCTGCTCCTGTCGTAATGGGTGGGTACCAGCAGTTGGTGCGTGGCGAGCCGATGCGGGCGAAGTTTCGCGATAGCTGGGAAAAGCCAACTCCGCTGGTGCCGGGCAAGATGGTAAACGTCAACAGCGAGATGCCGGACGTGAACCACACCTTCCGCGCGGGGCACCGGATTATGGTGCAGGTGCAGAGCTCGTGGTTCCCGCTGGTGGACCGCAATCCGCAGACGTTTGTGAATATTCCTGAGGCCAAGCCGGAGCAGTTTGTGAAGGCTACGGAGAGTGTGTTTCGCAGTGCGGATGCTGCAAGTGGGATTGAGGTGCTGGTGATGCCGCAGCCTTAGTTCGATTCGGAGAGCAAACAGAAACGGCAGGAGAGGATGTCTCTCCTGCCGTTTTATTGTGTAGTGACTTAAGCTTTGCCGAAGGGGTCTTCGAGGCTGGGGCTGGTGGGAGTGAACATCTTGCCGCCGGACTCGGTGACGTACCAATCGTCTTCCAGGCGGACGCCGAACTCGCCGACGATGTAGATGCCGGGCTCGTCGGAGAAGCACATGCCGGTGGCCAGCGGCGTGTTGTTGCCGCGGACCAGGTAGGGCCACTCGTGTCCATCCATGCCGATGCCGTGGCCGAGGCGGTGGCTGAAGTATCTGTAGTCAGGGCCAAAGCCGGCGTCGGTAACGACCTTGCGTGCGGCATCGTCGATGACGTGGCAGGGAAGTCCGGGACGCGCTGCTGCTAGGGCTGCGGCCTGGGCCTGATGGACGATGTCGAAGACCTTCTTCTGCTTGTCCGTCGGCTTGCCAAGGACGAAGGTGCGGGAGATGTCGGACTTGTAACCTTCAACATCGCAGCCGTCGTCGATGAGAACGATTTCGTTCTCACGGATGACCTGCGGCTGCAACGATCCATGCGGCAGAGCGGAGTAGACGCCGACCTGGCAAGAGGCGTCGCCGGTAACGCCGGAGCGGGTGTACGCGGCATCGACCAAGGCGGAGAACTGGCGGGTGGTCATGCCGGGCTGCGCGGACTTGTAGGCTGCTTCGTAGACCGAGAGAGTGATGTTATTGGCGAGCTGCATGAGGGCGAGCTCGGCTGCAGTCTTGCTGCCGCGTGTGCCGAGCAAAACGGGGACGGCGCTAACAGTCGTGAGGGTGGGGCTGGCGTGGGCGATGCCGTCGGAGAAGAGGAACTGCGTCTTCTCTTCGACACCGATGCGCGCGGTGGTGAGGCCTGCATCTTTCAAAGCCTTGGCGAGAAGCTTATAGGGGTCTTCGTCTTCGTTCCAGGTGTAGACCTTGGTGGTGGAGGCGGAGGGCAAAGTGGCTGGCTTGGCTTCCATGCGCTCGCGGACTCGGCCCTCTTCAAAGACCGGGCAGACGACGAAGGGCGCGCCAACGGCGGGAAGTACCCAGGCGAAGAAACGCTCCGACTGGCCCCAGGTAAGACCGGTGAAGTAGCGCAGCGACGTGCCAGTGGTGATGACCAGGGCGCCGAGTTTGTTCTGCGTGAGCAGCTTGCGGGCGCGTTCGAGGCGCTGCTCGCGTTCAGCCAGGGTGATGGGGACTGCTTCGCCGATACGGCGGGGAAGCGCTGCGATTGCTGGCGGAAGCGGCATGGCAGGGTCGGAGGCAGGGCGCGTTGGCCGTTGCGCTTCGAGAAGGAGGGACGGAGTTGCTGCAGCTGCGGCAGCGGCCTGGAGGAAGTGTCTGCGTGAGGGCATGGCTGATTGTAACTGCGGCTTGAGGAGGAGTCCGGGTTCATACGAGTGCATAGCTACATGTCAGTTCGATAATCGAATGTTTTTGGGCGAATTTCGGCTCGGTGGGATTGGCTTGAGTTCTAGCGCGATGCTAGGCTTGGCTTCTGCACTGGTGGTGTAGAGGACATTTCGAAAGATGGGGAACTGACTCGATGGCGATGATTACGACGGTGCAGCAGCACATTTTGCAGCAACAGCAAGCTGCACTCAAGGCGACGGGGCGCGAGGCATCGGGGACCTTCAGCTGGTTGTTGAGCGGCATTACGCTGGCAGCGAAGATGGTAGAGGCGCGTATCCGATCGGCGGGGTTGAGTGACGTGTACGGTGCGTTCGGCGCGGAGAATGTGCAGGGCGAGCAGCAGCAGAAGCTCGATGTCTATGCCAATCAAGCGCTGCTGCACTGTCTTGGTCTGCGCGACAGCGTTGCAGCACTCGTTAGTGAAGAGGATGAAGAGCCGGTGACCTTCAATCGCGATGCGGAGACGGGTAAGTACATTATCGTCTTCGACCCGTTGGATGGTTCCAGCAACATCGATGTGAATGTAAATGTGGGTACGATCTTCAGCGTCCTGCGACGGTTGCCGGCAGAACTGGGGACGCTGGAAGAGTCGATTCTGCAGCCTGGATTCCGGCAGGTTGCGGCGGGTTATGTGGTCTACGGCCCATCTACTGTGCTGGTATATACGACCGGCAACGGAGTTCACGGATTCACGCTCGATCCGACCATCGGTGCGTTTGTATTGAGCAATGAACAGATGAAGATGCCTGAGCAAGGGAGCTACTACAGCGTCAACGATGCGAACGCAGCGGGTTGGCCGGAGG
>JANYER010000368.1 GCA_025359825.1 Granulicella sp. | reverse complement strand
GCCGTTTGTCTTTTTCAACCTCGGCAACCCACAGCGCCGCCACCATATCGTCCAGCAACTGAGCCCGCGCCGCGATGGTTGAGACCCCGGTAGCGCCCGCATCGTAGGCCCCACGGATCTCCAGCATTCTGCGCTGGTATTCCCCACGTATCCGGTTGCCTGCGGATCCCTCATCCACTACGCTCGATCCGTTCCCCTGCATGGTGTTCGCCTCGTTAAGAAACTAAAGCATAACAGCCATTCAGCGGCTCCCACACCGCCGCCCAAGCCCTCGAAACCCGCAGGACAACAACCTAAAGCGCAATCTCTCCGCGTTCATCGTTACGGATGCGAATCGCCTCATCGATCTTCGAGACGAAGATCTTGCCATCCCCGATCTTGCCCGAACGTGCCGTCGTGATAATCGCCTGGATGGCCTTCTCGACCATCTCGTCAGCTACCACCATCTCCAGCTTCACCTTCGGCAGCAGGTCGACCGAGTACTCCCGCCCGCGGTAGAACTCCGTGTGGCCCTTCTGCCGCCCATGGCCGCGCGCTTCGAGAATCGTAATCCCCTCGACGCCAATCTCTACCAGCGCATCCTTCACGGCATCTAGCTTCGATGGCTGAATCACTGCTTCAATCTTCTGCATTCGTTCAATCCTTCCTTCATTCGCCCAACCAAAGTAGCAGCAATTGCACACTCAATTTCTAGTGCGCCCAATCGTACCCTTCTTCGCCGTGTTGTGACAGGTCCAGGCCTTCGCGCTCATCTTCTTCGCTCACCCGCAGACCGATCGTCTTATCGACCACAAACAAGATCACGAGAGTACCCACAATCGAAAGACTCCAGGCAATGCTGACACCGATGAACTGGTTCAGCAGTTGGTGAGGATTGCCCTCCAGCAGTCCGGTAGGCTTATCTAAACCAAAGATAGGGTTGATTCCTTTAGTAGCAAAAATACCCGTCATCAACGCACCCAACGTTCCGCCTGCCCCATGGACGCCAAAGGCATCCAGCGAGTCGTCATACCCAAACATCGCCTTCACCTTCACCACCATGAAGTAGCAGAACACTCCGGCGATCGCGCCAATCCACAGTGCCGACATTGGCGTCACAAAACCGGCCGCCGGCGTAATCGCTACCAGCCCCGCAACCGCACCGGAGATCGCTCCCAGCGCCGAAGCTTTACCCTGCCGAATCCACTCTGCCGCACTCCAGCTCAACGCCGCAGCCGCTGCTCCAAAGTGGGTCGCCACAAAAGCCGAGGTAGCAAGCGTTCCGGCGCCCAGCGCCGAACCAGCATTGAACCCGAACCAGCCCACCCACAACAGACACGCCCCGATAAAGCTCAGCACCACCGAGTGCGGCGGCATCGGGATCTTCGGATATCCCACCCGCTTACCAAGATAGATCGCCGTCACCAGCGCCGAGACACCCGACGTCACATGCACCACCGTCCCACCCGCAAAGTCCAGACAGGGGAACTTGCCGCCCAGCGTCGCATTCAGCAGACCATGCTTGCCCCAGACCATGTGCGCCATCGGACTATAGATGAAGATCGCCCACAGAATCATGAACACCAGCATCGCGGAGAACTTCATCCGTTCCGCAAATGCGCCCGTAATCAGTGCCGGCGTGATAATCGCGAACATCAGCTGATAGATCATGAACGTCTGCAGCGGAATCGTCGCTGCATAGTCCTTGTCCGGCATCAGCCCCACACCATGCAGAAATGCGTTGTGCAGCCCACCGATAAACGCGCCGCCATCCCCAAACGCCAGCGAGTACGTCACCAGTGCCCACAGAACCGTCACCACCGCCATCATGGCGAAGGTCTGCATCATCGTCCCCAGGATGTTCTTCTTCCGTACCAGTCCGCCATAGAACAGAGCCAGCCCCGGTCCGCTCATCATCAGCACCAGCGCCGCCGAGACCAGCATCCATCCGTTGTCCCCTGCCGTCTGCGCCGCAGCAATCGCCGTCGCATTGTCTGCCTGCTGCTTCTCAAGCGCTGCCAAACGGGCTGAATCGCTTGCAGTGGAGGCGGCCGCAGGCGTCTGCGCCAACGCAGCCCCACCGCTCAACACCATCCCGCCAAACATCAGCACGAACAACAGAGACAGAAATCCCTTCACTACCGAAAGCCGCATGGTTCAATCACCCGATTCAAGAAGTAGTAAGTCTGGATGGAAGCGCTCTGGCGGCCGCTACCATGGCCTCCAGCAGTACCTTCGCCGGGTTAAGGACGAAGCGAATCAAAAAATGCTTATTTCGCTTACTCTACACAAGCAACCGCGCAACACAAAGCAGGAAATTCGCCCGAAAGGCCGTCCCCATGGAAACCCCCATTCTCTATCGCTGGTCCGACATCGAAGTCGAGCAGCTCAATCCACTCCTCCAGCGCCAGTATGTCTACGGCAGCCAGGCCATGCTCACCCGCTTCCACCTCAGCAAAGGCAGCGTCGTACCGCTCCACTCCCACCCCAACGAGCAAATATCGTTCGTCCTAGAAGGCAGCCTCCAGTTCGACTTCCCCGAATCGAACAAACCCACCCACATCGTCCACTCCGGCGAAATCCTGGTTATCCCTGGCGGCGTCCCCCACTCCGCCGTAGCCCTGCTCGACACCCTGGCATTCGACGTCTTCGCCCCACCTCGGCAGGACTGGATCAACAAGGAAGACGCCTACCTGCGCTCAAACCGCTAAGGTCATCCACTAATCCGGCTGACATTTCAACAACTCAGCCACCATCGCCACCCACTCCGCCCGCAGATCACCGCTGGCAACCGGGCGGCCTGCCCGCCGATACCAATACGCAGCATTTGCTAGGTCGCCTTCCTTGCGGCGCAGATACGCATGCACCCAGGCCCCATCCGCGCCCGCAACATGCTGCGCGACCTCATGGACCTGCTCCCAGTCGCCTTGTGCGTCCCACCACAGCGCCAGCAGCAAACCCTTCAACACTTCGTTGCCTGCCTGCTCAAACGCCGCAACTGTCATGCTCACCTCTACTGTGCAGCCGCTGCATAACCACGCTCGCGCATCCACTTCATCAGCAGGTCCGGCCAAACGCTCAACTGCGGATTCGCTGCCGCCAGCCCAGCCCCATGCGCTCCGTGCTGGAAGATGTGCATCTCCACCGGCACACCGGCCTTCACCAATGCCTCGTAGAACATCACGCTGTTCACCACCGGCACCGTTTTATCGTCCGTCGTCGAAAACAGGAAGGTAGGCGGAGTGCCCTTCGTGACCTTGGTTTCGGCTGAAAGCTCCTCCACCAGCGCTGGGTCAGGCGAGTCCCCTAGCAAATACTTCCGCGACCCGCTATGCGCCTGCGGGTCCATCAATGTAATCACCGGATAAGCCAGCACCAGGAAATCAGGCCGGCTGCCCTGCCGCTCGATCGGGTCTGCCGCACTGGCGCTCCCTGTATCGAACCGCGTCCCGGCCGTGGCCGTCAGGTGTCCGCCCGCAGAGAAACCCATCATCCCCACATGGTCAGCAGCAATGCCATACTCCGCGGCATTCGCCCGGACAATCCGAATGGCCCGCTGCGCATCGCCAATCTCAATCGGATGATGATACTTCGGCCCCAAGCGGTACTTCAGGACGAACGCCGCAACGCCATGCGCGTTCAGCCAAAGCGCAACATCCTCGCCCTCCTTAATCATCGAGAGGTGCTGATACCCGCCACCAGGGGCCACCACGACGCCGGTCTTCGTTGCATTCAGCCCCGTCGGCAAATAGACCGTCAAGGTAGGCTGATAATCCTCTGCCTCCCCCACCGCTCCCGGCGCACCGCCCGGCCACAAGAGCATCGTCTTCCCCTTCAGCACAACCGGCGGCTGCTGGGCCAATAACTCACCACTTACCAGCAAAAACATAAGTCCCGCGCCCAACCAGATTCTTCCCTGCCGCATACCCACCTCTTTCCTCAATCACGCCCCAATGGCAAGTTCAAACAAAACCTTTCTCCTTTTGGGACAGCACCGATGCGAAATAATATCCCATCTCAACCACCGCAACTCTCCTGACGCGCTGCCGTCTATACTGGTTCGATAAAGCCACGCGACATTCGCCAACGAACCATACTTATTTAGGAGAGATGAATGAACACTCGCGAACGCAAGATGCTAGAACTCCTCAAACTGGGAAAAAGAGAGTTCGGCTATCTCGCCGTCAAAGCAGAGTTTGAAGCGGAAGGCACACGCGTCGACGAACTCCTGCGTCTGGTAGAAATCTGCCGTAAGGCCGACCTCAAGCTCGCTCTAAAGGTCGGCGGCTGCGAGGCCATGCGCGACCTCATCGAGAGCAAACAGATCGGCGTCGACTACATCATCGCTCCTATGATCGAGAGCACCTACGCCCTTACCAAGTTCGCCGAGGCCGTCGACAAGGTCTACTCCAAGGAGGAGCAGGAGGAGACCGACTTCCTCTTCAACCTCGAGACCATCTCCGCCTTCCATCAGCTCGAAGTCATGGCCAACGAAACCGCCAAGGCACCAGAGCTCGCAGGCATCGTCTTCGGACGTGTCGACTTCTCCCTCTCCGCCGGCCTCGGCCGCGACGCCATCAACGGCCCCGTCGTCACCGACTACGTCCTCAAGACAGCTGCCGCCTGCAAAGCCCGCAACCTCGACCTCGTCGTTGGCGGCGGCGTCTCCTCGGACTCCATCCCCGTCCTGCGCCAGATGCTCGCCGTCCATCTCACTCGCTTCGAGACCCGTAAGGTCATCTTCGACGCCAAGGCCGCCAATGAAGACTCCATCGCAGACGGTCTACTCAACGCCGTCCACTTCGAACTCCTCTGGCTACTCAACAAGCGCGACTACTACGGCGCCATCCAAAAGGAAGACGCGAAACGCATTGATATGCTTGAATCCCGCTGGGCGGTCCTGAACCGCTAATGGGAACACCCGCCACTCCGCACCACCTTCTTGTCTTCGGCGCAACCGGGGCGATCGGCCATGCCATCGTCTCGGCCGCTGGCACGCGCGGCTGGCAGGTCACCGGGGTCACCCGCTCTCTTCCAGAGCAAGCAGTCGCTGGCCTCCAATCCATCGTCGCAGACCCTACCAGCGATAGCTTTCAGCCCGATAAACTACGCTCTACCACTCCCTACACCGCCGTCTGCTGGGCCCAGGGGGCCAATCTCAACGACAGCGTCTACAACGTAGACCTTGAAAAACACCTCGAAATCTACACCGCCAACGTCGCCTACATCCTCGTCACCCTCAAAGCATTGCTGGAACACAATCTCATCGCACCTGCCACGCGAATGTGTGTCATCAGCTCCATCTGGCAAAACCTCGCCCGTCAGTCGAAGCTCTCCTACTGCATCTCGAAATCAGCCCTGCAAGGCCTCGTCCTCTCCGCCTCCGCCGACCTCGCCAAAGAAGGCCACCTCATCAACGCAGTCCTTCCAGGCGCACTCGAAACTCCTATGACCCGCCGCAATCTCACCGCCGCTCAGATCGACGGCCTCTCCAACGCCACCGCCTTCGGCCGCCTGCCCGCTCTCACCGACGTAGCCAGTCTCGTCTGCTACCTCTGCTCGCCGGAGAACACCGGCATCACCGGCCAGTTCATCGCCGCAGACCTGGGGTTCAGCCATGTCCGCATCGTCTAAGCCCTCATCCTTCTCCGTGGCCTCGTCGACAGGCAGCTACGACGTCATCGTCGCGCAAGGCATCTTCACCGAAACCCTTAACAGAGTCGAAGAGGCACACATCCTCGCCGATGAATTCTTCCGCACTGCCTTTGAAACGTCCCCGGCAACTCCCATATTCATCGAAGCCACGGAGCAAGCGAAGTCCCTCGATCGAACCCCGCAGCTCATCGAGCACCTCCGCGCCAGTGGCGCCAATCGCTCCACCCATCTCGTCGCCATCGGAGGCGGCGTCCTGCAGGACATCTCCGCCTTTATCGCCTCTGTCTACATGCGCGGCCTCTCCTGGTCCTACGACCCCACCACCGTCCTCGCCATGGTCGACTCCTGCATCGGCGGCAAGTCCAGCATCAACGTAGGCCCATATAAAAATCTGATCGGCACCTTCCATCCGCCTAAGGTCATCCTTCTCGACCCTAACCATGCCAAGACT
Source organism: Granulicella sp. (assembly GCA_025359825.1). GTDB lineage: Bacteria > Acidobacteriota > Terriglobia > Terriglobales > Acidobacteriaceae > Edaphobacter. Next base: position 6,048 of record JANYER010000368.1, on the reverse strand, counting down.
CTTCCCCGCGATCAGTTCGCCAGCGGGCTCATCGAAGCCGCCAAGATTTGCTACTGCCGCGGACCCGAACCCTTCTCCGCGTACCTCGACCATGCTCCCTCAATCGCAATGAGCATCGACGCACTCGAAGGAGTCATCCTCGAAAGTCTCCACGCAAAAAAGTGGTTCATCGAGATCGACGAGTTCGATAAAAAAGAGCGCCTCCTGCTCAACTTCGGTCACACCTTCGGCCACGCCATCGAAGGCGCATCCCAGTACGCCATACCCCACGGAATCGCCGTTGGCCTGGGCATCCTCTGCGCCCTCAACTTCCAGCGTCAGCGCGGCATCGACTTCACCACCGCACCCCGCGTCGCCCAGCTCGAAGCCCATCTCCACCAGATGGTCCATGCCCTGCCCAATCTCCGCGAGCACCTCCAGACCCTTTCGCTCGACGAAGTCCTCGAGCGCATCGGCAGCGACAAGAAGCACACCACCACCCACTACACCCTCATCCTCGTAGCCCCGGCCGGCGAGGTCATCCTCGAGCGCATTCCAAAATCTGCCGCCACCGACACCCAACTCCAGCAGTCCATCCACACTATGATCCAGTCCATCGAAAGAGCCGTTGCATGACCATCACAGCCCAGCCCACCACAAAATACTCCGACCTCCTCGCAGACTGGCTCGTCGCCCTCGGCTATACCCACTGCTTCTTCGTCGCTGGCGGCAACATCATGCACCTGCTCGAATCCCTCAGCCAGCGACTCACCTGCATCCCCGTCGTCCATGAAGTCGCCGCAGGCATCGCCGCCGAATACTTCAACGAACTCCATCTCGGCAGCAAAGCCTTCGCTCTCGTCACCGCCGGCCCCGGCCTCACCAACATCGTCACCGCCATCGGTGGAGCCTTCCTCGAATCCCGCGAACTCCTCGTCATAGGCGGCCAGGTCAAAGTCCCCGACCTCGCCCGCGGCCTCGCAAATCAAGTGCCAGCCCAGACTCGAGTCCGCCAACGCGGCATCCAGGAGATCGACGGTGTAGCCATCGCCACCCCCATCACCGAAAAATCCATCCTTATGGACTCAGTAGTCGACCAATCCACCTTCGCCCAAATGATCCGCTGCGGCGAACACGGTCGCAAAGCCCCCATCTTCCTCGAAATTCCTCTCGACATACAAGGCGCACAAGTCGTTCCTGCAACCCTTAGCAGCCCCATCCCCACCTTCACCCCCGTCTTCCCCGCTCTCAAGCCCGAAGCCCTTGCAGACATCATCACCCAGCTCCGCTCCGCCACCCGCCCTGTCATCCTCCTCGGAGCCGGCATCGACCGCGCCACCACCCAGGCCCTACTCGCCGACAATGCGCTAGCCCACCTCAACATCCCCATCATGGCCACCTGGAACGCCATGGACCGCATCCCCGCCGACCACCCTCTCTACTTCGGTCGCCCCAACACCTGGGGCCAGCGCTACTCCAACATCCTCCTCCAACAGGCCGATCTCCTTCTTGCCCTCGGCACACGTCTTTCGCTCCAGCAGACCGGCTTCAACTGGCAGCAGTTCATCCCTATCGGCAACATCATCCACATCGACTGCGACCTCTCCGAACTCAGCAAAGGCCACCCCAAAGTAGCCACTTCCATCTGCGCCGACGCCAACGCAGTCCTCACCGCACTCACCGCAGCCGACCTCGGCGACCACACCCCTTGGCTCACCTTCTGCCGCGAAGTCAAAGCCGCCCTACCCTTGGTCGAGCCAGTCAACAACACCGGCGAAGGCTTTCTCTCGCCCTACGTCTTCGCCGAAAAACTCTCCACCCTAGCCACCGGCGACGACATCGTCATACCCTGCTCCAGCGGCAGCGCCTTCACCGTCATGATGCAGACCTTCGCGCAAAAACAAGGCCAGCGCATCGTCACCAACAAAGGCCTCGCCTCCATGGGCTACGGCCTCTCCGGAGCCATCGGCGCTGCCTTCGCAGGCGGCGGCCGCAAAGAAAACCAACCCCGCCGAACCATCCTCGTAGAAGGCGACGGAGGCTTCACCCAGAACCTCCAGGAGCTCGGCACCGTCAACGTCAATCAGCTCAACCTCAAGATCTTCCTCTTCGACGACGACGGCTACGCCTCCATCCGCATGACCCAGAAGAACTACTTCGGTGGCCGCTACGTCGGCTGCGACACCGCCACCGGCCTCGGCATCCCCATCTGGGCGAAACTCTTCGAGGCCTACTCCATCCCCTTGCAAGAGCTGCGCCCCGGCTTCGAATCCACCACCACCTTTCTCGACGCCTTCAACGCTCCCGGCCCCGCCGCCTTCCTCGTCAAGATCGACCCCGAGCAGACCTACTTCCCCAAGATCAGCTCCCGCGTCACCGCCTCCGGCTCCATGGAGTCCAACCCCCTCCACCGCATGACGCCCGACCTCGACGCCGCCACCACCGCCAGGGTCCTCCCGTATCTCCCCACCTAAACAACCAACACTCGTTACCGGAAAGATACAATCACCCCGTGACAGAATCGTCCACATCAGGCCAGACAACCATCTCGCAGAGACCCTCCGCACCCGTTCTTCCACTTACCTCCGTGCGTTTCTTCGCCGCTACCTATGTGGTCCTGTTACATAGCTTCATCTGGTCCGGCCATCAACAGACAGTCACCTGGTTCGGTCGCTTTCTCCGATCCGGATACACCGCCGTTGGCTTCTTCTTCGTTCTCTCCGGATTCATCCTCGCCCACGTCTACCTTGACACCAACCGCCCCTTCAATCGCCGTTCCTTCTGGACCTCTCGCTTCGCCCGCGCCTACCCTCTGCTCTTTGCGTCCCTGTTGTTCGACACCCCCAATCTCTTCATCGCGCTGCTCAAGACCTTTCACCCCACTGCGGCAATCATCCGCACCTTGATGGCCCTCAGCACGGAGTCCGCGCTGCTCCAATCCTGGACCATTCACTTCCGCTACCTTAATGCCCCCTCCTGGTCACTCTCGTCTGAGGCCTTCTTCTATCTCGTCTTTCCGTTCGTTGCATTCGCCATCTGGAGACGTACCGGCGCTCAGGCGCTCATGCTCGTACTCCTCTTCTGGGCATGCGCGATGCTCACACCAGCTCTGGTAATGCATCGCAACCCCGAACTGTTTTACGAGGTCGATTCCTCCAACCTGCAGTGGGCCGTCGAACTCATGCCGATATTCCGCATCTTCGAGTTCTTGGCCGGCATCGCCCTCTGCGCCTTCAATCGCTCCCTCAGCACCACTTTCACCTCCGCTGCCAGACAACGCTTCGCCTGGCTCTCCCTCGCCACCGCCGCCATCATCTTCGTTCTCGTCATCCAGTTCGCCAACCACATCCCCCTGCTGGTCATGAGTAACGGTGTTCTGCTGCCAGCCTATGCACTGCTTATCCTTGGACTGGTCAACCTTCGCGGCACCGCTCAGCGTTTTCTCTCCCAACGCTGGCTCGTCATTCTGGGCGAAGCGAGCTACGCACTCTACCTGCTTCACAGCCCCGTCTGGACATACTTCTCACGCGTCCATCCCATCGATACCCGCCCCCTCTGGCTCCTCTACCTAGCCATCACCCTCACCCTGAGCATCGCCAGCTTCTTCCTGTTGGAAAGCCCTATCCGCGTCTGGATCCTTCAACGCGCAGCCGTCCGGCCACCCGTCCTCATCCATCAGGAAAACGCAGCCTCCAGTTAACCGAACCTCGAGCGACCCATGCCCTCCCAGCCAAACACCATCATCGATCAGGATCTCGCCACCATCGCCGCTGCTCCACTCCCGTGGCACGAATTCTCCGGCGGCACCGTCCTCATCACAGGAGCGGCCGGCTTCCTGCCTGCCTACATGGTCGAGACCATCCTCCACCTCAACCGCACCACCCTGCAGAAGTCCGCACGCGTCATCGCACTGGTCCGCAATGTAGAGCGTGCCCGCGAACGCTTCCATCGCTACCTCGATCGCGACGACCTCCAGATCGTCGTCCAGAACATCTCCGATCCCCTGACCATCACCACCCCGGTGGACTACATCATCCACGCCGCCAGTCAGGCCAGCCCGCTCTTCTACCGCACCGACCCCGTAGGCACACTCTCAGCAAACGTCCTCGGGACCTGGCATCTGCTCACCGCCGCCCAGCAGCATCCCGTCAAAGGCTTCCTCTTCTTCAGCAGCGGAGAGGTCTACGGCATCCTCCCCCCCGGCACTCCATCCATCGCCGAGCACGAGGGTGGCTTCCTCGACCCCACCGACGTCCGCTCCTGCTACGGCGAAAGCAAGCGCATGGCCGAGACCATGTGCGTCGCCTGGGCCCATCAATACAACATTCCTACGCGCATCGTTCGCCCCTTCCACACCTACGGTCCCGGCATGAAGCTCGACGACGGCCGTGTCTTCGCCGACTTCGTCCGCGACATCCTCACCGGAGGCCCCATCGTCCTGCAAAGTGATGGCTCAGCCCGCCGCAGCTTCTGTTACCTCGCCGATGCCACCCTCGGCTTCTTCACCACACTGCTGCGTGGAGAAAACGGTGCCGCCTACAACATCGCCAATCCCGGTGGCGAATGCAGCATCGCCGAGCTGGCCGACCGCCTCGCCGCCGAATTCAAGGACGAAGCCATCACCGTGGAGCGACGCACCCGCACCGACCCCAACTACTTCGTCAGCCCCATCCGCTCCACCATCCCCAATATCGACAAGGCCCGCGCCCTGGGTTGGCTCCCTACCCACACCATCGAACAAGGCTTCCGCCGAACCGTAAAGAGCTACCGCTAGCCCAAAGACGAAATCCCTCACAATAGGCCAGCAGCTACACTATTTCTAATGTCCGACAAGCAGACACTTGGCACCGCATCGAACGGAATGAGCCTTCAAGACCTTATGAGCACAGTCCCGCCCCCACTCTCGCAGTCTGAACAATCGACCCCGCCACCTCATGGCCCTTTCGCCGCCCTCCGCCGCATCCTTCCCCCCGCCGAAGTCATCCGCTACCTCCTGGTTGGCGTCTGGAACACGGCCTTCGCCTACGCCCTCTACTCGGCCTTCGTCTTTCTTTACGGACGATCCCTCCCCAATCGCTACCTCTATCTCACCGTCATCATCGCCTCCATCACCGCCAAGCCCATCGGCATCACCATGTCGTTTCTCTGCTACAAACACTTTGTCTTCCGCACCCACGGCAACTACTTGCGTGAGTGGCTCCGCTGCTTCGCCGTCTATGGCGTAGGCATGTTGCCCGAGCTCATCGCCCTGCCTGTCCTCACCCACCTCTTCCTCCGCTTCGCCCTCACCCACCGCCCAGCCCCCTACCTCGCTGGGGCAGTGATCACCATCTTTACCGCCACCCTCAGCTACTTCGGGCATAAGAAATTCTCCTTCCGCATCTAAACCGTCATCCCTCACACACAATCTCCACGTTGGCAGGCCTTCCAAACCGTTAAGCTTTGGTTTGAGTATGAAGACCATAAGCATCGTCACCGCCTGCTACAACGAGCACGATAACGTCGAGGAGCTCTACCTCAACGTTCGCAGCGTCATGGCCTCACTCCCCAACTACTGCTACGAGCACCTGTTTATCGATAATGCCTCTACCGATGAAACCGTCCTGATCCTCAAACGTCTCGCAGCCGCTGATCCCAACGTCAAAATCATCGTCAACGCCCGCAACTTCGGGCCAGTCCGCTCCTCCACGCACGCCCTCACTCACGCCAATGGCGACGCCATCATCTCCCTCGTCGCCGACTTTCAGGATCCCCCCTCCCTCATCCCCGTCTTCCTGGAGCATTGGGAGGCCGGCTACTCTGCAGTCATCGGCATCAAGCGCAGCAGTGAAGAAAACTCTCTCTTCTTCTTCCTCCGCCGCCAGTACTACAAGCTCGTAGAGCGTCTCTCCAGCATCGAGACCATCCAGAACTTCACCGGCTTCGGCCTCTATGACCGTCGCGTCATGGACAAGATTCGGGACTTCAACGACCCCTATCCCTTCTTCCGCGGCATGATCGCCGAGATCGGTCTGCCCACCAAAAAAATCCTGTACGACCAGCCCCAACGCAAACACGGCGTTACCAAAC
>JANYER010000445.1 GCA_025359825.1 Granulicella sp. | reverse complement strand
CCGAAGCATTGGCGGCCTTACCAATTTCAACATCGAGCGCTTTGATCTCGCTGGAATTGAAGCCCGCCTTCTCGATACGGATGCGGTAGCTGGCCGGCGGCAGGTTGGGGATCGACCACTCGCCGGAATCATTCGACGTCGCCATACGCTCTGCGCCAGTCGCGTTGTTAATCACATGGATCGTTGCGCCAGGAATGGAAGCGCCGGTTGCATCGGTAACTTTACCGACCGCATCCGAGCTCGAACTCGCCTGGCCAAACGCGACACCGGTTGATACCGCAAAGCATAGCGCCGCGGCAACGACCAACTTGGGAAGTACTTTCATCGATATGGAAAACATAGTGCCTCGTCGTCTGGAGTCTTTAGCTGCGAAGTGTGCGTCGCTCATGTCACTGCCCGGGATAGAACGCTTTGCCGTGGTGGGGAGCATGCCTGGTGTTTGCATTGGTACCTCCTGAAAATTGTTACTGCCCTGCTTGTTGTTTGAACGAATCTGCATGGTTGTTACTGGACGCCTGAATCGGCAGCAGGTGATGGGCAATCGCCAGGCGATGCACACCATGGGAACCCAAAGTCCAAAACCTAGTTATGAGACGTCTCATTTCGCAACGCATCCTACCCAGCCCTCTCAATCGATGTCAACATTATTTTTCTAACAGCAATCTGCGCGGTATCTTTACGCACTTATTTCCAGCGTTTCGCTTACCTGTCCGCTCTCACCAAGTCAATCGTTCACGAATAGTGATAGCCCAAGCCCACTCCCACTCCATCCTCATCCGCCCCTCTAAATACGTATGGAACGTTTCAATCCACGTCCCGCAAGTGCCATTCCAGCCATTCTTTACGGCAAAGCATTCGCCGCCGTTTGATTTTTCCGCTTCGTAGGAACGATAGTGGTGTGGATGCTCGCCGCAACCAACCCACCCAATCCGTCAACTCTGTCACTTATTCCGACGCCCATCCTCACGCTCGACTCCATCAACAAAAGTTTCGCCGGCGTCCACGCCCTCAAGGCCGTCTCTTTCCAACTTCTCCCCGGAGAAGTGCACGCCCTCATCGGTGAAAACGGAGCCGGCAAGTCCACCCTTACCAAGGTCATCACCGGGACGGTCATCGCCGACTCCGGCACACTCAAGCTCTTCGGCAGCCCGGTCACCCACGCCAATCCTAGTGCCGCCCGCGCCAGTGGAATCGCCGCCATCTATCAGCAGCCATCGCTCTTCCCCGACCTCACCGTCGCAGAGAACATCGCCCTCTCGCTCGAGCAGGACGGTGCCTGGCGCGTCGATTGGAAGCAACGCAACCAGCGCGCTCACGACCTCATCCACACCCTCGGTGCCACCATCGATCCTCGCCGCCTGGCCGGAACACTCAGCATGGCCGAGCAACAGATTGTCGAAATCGCCAAAGCCCTCGGCTCCAACGCCCGAATCCTCCTCATGGACGAACCCACCGCTCTCCTCACCGACCGCGAGGTCACCACCCTCTTCGCCATCATTCAGCGTCTCCGCAGCGACGGCGTCGGCATCGTCTACATCTCGCATCGCCTTGAAGAAATCCTCGCCATCGCCGACCGCATCACCGTCCTCCGCGACGGCGAGACCATCGCCTGCCGCAACGCCGCGAATGTCACCCGTCCCGAGCTCATCGAGCTAATGGTAGGCCGCTCCATCGCCTCCATCTTTCCCAAGCGTACCGTCGCCATCGGCCCACCCGCCCTCGAAGTCCGCGCCCTGCAGAACGCCGCAGCCGGTCTGCACGACATCTCCTTCACCCTCCACAGTGGAGAAGTCTTCGCCCTGGCCGGCCTCGTAGGCTCCGGCCGCACCGAGATAGCTCGCAGCCTCTTCGGCCTCACCCCCTGCAACTCCGAAATTCTCCTCAACGGCAAACTTTTCCACATCGAATCCCCAGCACAAGCCATCCAGTTAGGCATCGGCTACCTTCCCGAAGACCGTCGCCAGCACGGCGTCATCCTCGACATGGATCTTGCCACCAACATCAGCATGGCCAATCTGCAATCCGTGTCCGCAGTCGGTCTCATCGACACCAGCAAAGAGGACGCCCTTGCCGACACCTCCGTCACCAGCCTGCAGGTCAAGACGTCCTCCATCTACGCACCCGTCGGCACACTCTCCGGAGGCAACCAGCAGAAGGTTGCCCTCGCACGCTGGCTCGCCATCCATCCCCGCATCCTCATTCTGGACGAGCCAACCCAAGGCG
>JANYER010000346.1 GCA_025359825.1 Granulicella sp. | reverse complement strand
GTTGAAAAAGACAAACGACTTGGGAAGGGGAATGGAATCGCCTTGCTGGCGGTGGGCGGGTATGGGCGGCGGGAGCTGTTTCCTTATTCGGACGTGGACCTGCTGTTTCTGCTGGACGGCAAGGTGGTCGAGAAGGACCTGAAGGATGCGGTGCGACGGGTGGGGCAGGAGCTTTGGGATTGCGGGATACGGGTCTCGCCGACGACACGACGACTGGCGGAATGCGAGAAGTTCGACGAAGAGAATACCGAGTTTACGGTGTCGCTGCTGGACCACCGTTTGGTGACCGGAGATGCAGCGCTCTATGCCAGGCTGACGGAGCAGATGCTGCCGAAGCTGCTGCTGAAGGAGCAGAAGGCGCTTTCTACGCGGCTGGTGCAACTGACGCGCGACCGTCACGCGAAGTATGGTGGGACGCTGTTCCATTTGGAGCCGAACATCAAGGACTGTCCGGGCGGCCTGCGGGACGTGCATGTGTGCGGATGGATCGGGACGATCCTGAGTGCAGGGAAGAACGTTGACAAGAACCGGGCAATTCGCACCAAAGGGGTGGGAACGATTGAGGGGAGCGACCGCGAGGAGTTTCAGCAGGCGGTGGAGTTTCTGTACCGGGTGCGGTGCTTCCTGCACTACCGGCATGAGCGCGACGACAATACGCTGGACTGGCAGGCGCAGGACGCTGCGGCGGCCGCGGCGGTCGGGTTGCCGGGCAAGGAAGGGCGGGCCGATGCGGCTTATTGGATGCGACTCTACTTCCGTCACGCGCGGAGCATCGAGCGGCAGTTGAAGCAGCGGCTGGATGAGGTTCCGGAGACCAAGACGAAGGGTGGCCGGACGGCACGGCTGTTTGGACTGCGAGCGGGCAAGCCGGTCGAGAATGCGGAGGAGGGCTTCGCGGTGGAGCGGGGCCGGGTGGGGCTGGATGCTGCTTCGGGAATGAACGGCGACCGAGGGTATGATCCGGCGCTGGATCCGGACGTGGTGCTGAAGGTATTTGCCGCGATGGCGCGGACAGGATGCACCCTGGGGCGCGAGGCGGAGGAGCGTCTGTCGCAGGCGCTGCCCTTGTTATCGGCCCACATTGAGGAGGGCCCGGCATTATGGCGGCAGTTGCAGGCGATCCTGACGGAGCCATTTGCGGGAGACGCGCTGCGGTCGATGCATGCACTGGGCGTGCTGGAACTGCTGATCCCGGAGTTCCACGGTATTGATGCGCTGGTGATTCGCGATGCGTACCACCGCTACACGGTAGACGAGCATACGTTTGTGCTGATCGATACGCTGCATGGGCTGGAACGGCCGCAAGGCGGCGGACTGAGTGAATGGGCGGCTCGTTTTGGACTGTTGCTGCGTGAGCTGCCGCATCCGGGGCTGCTGTACCTGGCAGCGCTGATGCACGACACCGGCAAGGGTCGGAATACAGGCGACCACTCGGTGGAGAGCGCTCGCATGGCGCGGAGCGTGCTGGGCCGGCTGGAGTTGGACGGCTATGAGAGCGGTCTGGTGCTGGGTTTGATTGAGAACCACCTGGATATGTCCGCTGCGCTGCGACGGGACGTGTCGGATGGCGAGACGGTGGAGGCGTTTGCGTTGAAGGTGCCGACCCCGGAGGCGCTGCGGATGCTGACGCTGTTTACCTATGCCGATATTCATGCGGTGCATCCGGACGCGCTGACTCCGTGGAAGGCGGAGAACCTGTGGCGGCTGTATGTGGCCACGTCGAACTACCTGGACCGCAACGTGGACGATGAACGGCTGGGCGCGCGGGAGGAGAGTGAGTTGGCGCATCGGGTGACTGCGTTGCTGCCGGGGCAGTCGGCGGAGGTCCGTGCATATCTGGACGGGTTTCCGGAGCGGTATATCCGGACGCGAACGCCAGAGCAGGTGCGGGCCAATTTTCTAAGCTCAGGGAGGTTTGCGCAGGATGCCGTGCAGTTGGAGTTTCGTTACTCGCCGACGATGAGCGAGATTACGCTGGTGACTCGAGACCGAGCATTGCTATTCGCGAATATGGCGGGTGTGCTGGCGGCCTGGGGGATGAATATTGTGACGGCGGACGCGTTCTCCAACCGGCAGGGCGTGGTCGTGGACAGCTTCCGGTTTACGGATGGGTTCCGGACGTTGGAACTGAATGAGAGCGAGCATGAGCGGTTTATGAAGAGCGTGCACGACGTGGTGGCGGGTGAGGTGGCGGTCGAAAAGCTGCTGAGTGGACGCAAGCGCGGACGCAGGAAGGCACCCAAGGTGGTGACGGAGGCGCGGGTTGACTTTGACGATGCAGCCTCGTCCCATAGTACGCTGCTGGAGGTGGTGGCGCAGGATACGCCTGGACTGCTGCGAGCGCTGAGCCTGACACTGGCAGGAGGCGGCTTCAATATCGAGGTGGCGCTGGTGGATACAGAGGGGGAGACGGCGATCGACGTCTTCTACCTGACGCATCATGGTGCGAAGTTGACGATGGTAGAGCAGGACAGTCTACGCACGGAGTTGATGAAGGCGATGGAGGAGAATGCTCGTTAGATTTGCTGTTCGTGGATTGGTCTGGGCGTTGTGGTGTGGAGCGCTGCTCGGTGTGGCTTCGGAGTCTGCTATAGCTGCGCCTGCTGCTTGCCGAATGGGTGTGGTGGAGGGGGAGGTCTTAGCGGGGAAGAACTTCGCCGTGGCGGTTGGGAGTGGGCTGGAGGTTCGTCTGGAGGCCTTGAACTGGGGGTCGGGCTGGTTGCTGCGCGTGGTGCCGGTGGGTGGAGCGAGGTTTGGGCAGGGTGCACATGACTACGCGGGGCTATCGACTCCGCCCTATGCGTCGGTGAACCCGTTGTTGTTGAGTACGGACTATAGCTTTCGAGCCCAGGATGCGGTGGCGTGGAACCCGCGACGGTTTCGGTTTGCTGGGAATGCGAAGGAGTTTGCGGCGATCTTGGCGGTATACGAGAAATATGGCAAAGCCGGTCCGGCGGCTGCGGAGGTGGAGCGGGAGCTGGCAGCGTTGGTGAGTAAATCTCCGGAGGGCACGTTGCAGATTCTGGATGCCAAGTTTGTACCGGGGACGGCGAACCTGGCGCAGATGGCGGCGATGGTGGCCTCGCACTTCAACACAACGGCGCATACCATGGAGCAGCCCAGCACTGAGGGTGAAGGCAAGGGAAGTCCACTAGGGAAGCTCAACTGGGTGCGGTTTCGCTTGAGCCTGGAGCTGCCGCCAGAGTTTCGGGTTGAACGAGGAATCAAGGTCGAGAGCCATGCTTGCCATTGATTCCATCAACACTGGAAGTAGCCGGCAGGGCGAAAGATGCAGGGCTGGTCGGAAGCGATTTATACTAAGAGACTATGAGCAAGCCGTCTGATTTGCCACTACACAACCTCCAGCCTGCGCTGAACGAGCCGGCAAGCGACCGTTACATCCTGGGAACCCTGGACAGCTTCGGCAAGAACCGGGACAAGCTGAACGAGGTGAGCTGGGGATATGACCAGCCCGAGGGTATCGTGCTGGCATCGATGGATGCTGCGATCAACTGGGTCCGTAAAAACTCCGTGTGGCCGATGACGTTTGGGCTGGCGTGCTGCGCGATCGAGATGATGTCAATGGGCGGCTCGCGCTATGACATTGCGCGGTTTGGCGCGGAGGTATTCCGTCCCTCCCCGCGACAGAGCGACTTAATGATTATTGCGGGACGTGTATCGCAGAAGATGGCACCGGTGATCCGGCGGTTGTACGAACAGATGCCGGAGCCAAAGTGGGTGATCTCCATGGGGGCGTGCGCAACGTCGGGTGGGGTGTTCAACAATTACGCTCTGCTGCAGGGAGTGAACCAGATAATTCCTGTGGATATTTATGTCCCTGGATGCCCGCCGCGGCCGGAGCAGCTGCTGTACGCGATCACGCTTTTGCAGGAAAAGATACAAAAAGAACGGGGCACAGTGCGCAAGACCTTGAATTTGGATTAAGATTGCATCGCTACTGACAGGAACGATTCGAGTTACTGAGAAGGTTCACCCTGTGCCGAGTTGCTGGCGTAAAAGGCTGGTTCGGCTGGTAAAGTCTTGAAAGATAACTTAGATACTGCATATTAATGGGTTTTGTCCCGGCAACTGCGGTAAACTTTATTGAATCAAAGAGATTAAAGCCAAATGGAATCTTCTGTTTGGTTCTTAACAATTGCATGAATTACGCGGAGGAAGTCGAATGGTTTATCGCCCGTTTCGTAGTATTGGCCGGTTTGTACTGGCTGCAGGTGCAGTCAGCCTTGGTGTAGCAAGCCTGAGCGCACAATCCGCGCCCAGCGCATCCGCCCCTCTCGGGATCAACCCCTCCCGCGTGGACGTCTTCACGGGTTACTCCTACTACGGTGCGCATGGCCAGTTGAAGCCAGCAGGCATCGCGTACTCTTCGATCGACCTTGGTGCGATCGGCAGTGGAGCGTACTACTTCTCGAAGTATGTCGGTCTTGAGGGTGTCTACACGAACCATCCCGATGGCAAGAACGATGGCATGTCGTCCATCTCCGGTGGTCCTATCTTCCGCGCGCCGATGCAGAACTTCACAGTTTTCGCACACGGACTCGTTGGTGGCGCACGTCTTGGCGGTCCAAACAGCGAAGGGCCAGTGATCTATCACGAGCCCTACAAGTGGGGTCCCTCGCTTGCAGTGGGTGGCGGTATGGACTATGACCTTCCGTTCCTGAACAACCGCTTCTCGCTTCGTTTGTTCCAGGCCGACTACCGTTACATTCACACCAACTACGGTCCATATACTCCTCCTCCCACCGGTGGGGTAATGGGCGGTCGTGCGAACCTGAGCGGCGTTGAGCTGAGCACAGGTATCGTGACGCACTTCGGTCACATCATTCCTCCTCCTCCCGTTACCTACTCCTGCGCGGTCTCGCCCTCCAGCGTTTATCCTGGCGACCCGATCACGGTCACCGGTACGGCGTTGAACCTGAACCCCAAGAAGACGGCCACGTATACCTGGTCGGCTGATGGTGGTATGGTTGCCGGTACTTCCAGCACGGCGAACATCGACACCAAGTCTGCTGCTCCGGGAACCTACACGGTGAAGGGTCATGTCTCCGAGGGTACGAAGCCTGGCCAGATGGCAGACTGCTCCGGCAGCTACACGGTAAAGGCATTCGATCCCCCGACCATCTCCTGCTCGGCTAACCCCTCGACCGTGAACCCTGGCGATTCGGCCACGATCACGTCGACCGGCGTAAGCCCGCAGAACCGTCCTCTGACCTACAGCTACAGTGCCTCTTCGGGTTCTGTCTCGGGTAGTGCAGCCACCTCAACCCTGACCACTGCTGGCGCCGCGCCGGGTACGATCACTGTGACCTGCAACGTCGTCGACGACAAGGGTCAGTCTGCTTCCGCAACGACGACGGTGACGATCATCGCACCGCCGCCCGCACCGAAGCCGGTTACCTCCAACCTGTGCTCGATCAACTTCGAGCGCGATGTAAAGCGCCCTGCACGCGTTGACAACGAAGCGAAGGCCTGCCTCGATGACATCGCACTGAGCCTGCAGCGTAGCTCGGACGCCAAGCTGGCTGTCACGGGTAACTCTGACGCGAAGGAAAAGGCGATCAAGACTGGTAAGGGCAAGAAGGCTGTCCCTGCCAACATCGCCGGCGAGCGCGCCGTCAATACCAAGGACTACCTGGTGAAGGAGAAGGGCATTGACGCCTCTCGCATCTCGGCATACAGCGGTACCACGGACGCGAAGACGGTCACCACGACCTTGATTCCGGCCGGTGCGACGCTGGACTCCATGGGTGCAACGGCGGTAGATGAGAGCGCAGTTATGGCTCAACCCCGTAAGGCTCTCCCAGCCAAGAAGCACAGCAAGAAGAAGTAGTCACACGTAGTCCGAAGTACAAAGGCTGACTGGGTTGGTTCCCAGTCAGCCTTTGTGTTGAGGTGGCACTGGTCTGTTGCATACTTTTTACAGACCTTATTTAAGAACTGGATGGAAAACGTTGAAGCAACGGGCTAAAAGTATCGTTTGCAGTGCGAGCTTGTTTCTACTGCTGAGCAGTAACCTGGGCCATGCCGTGACCTGGCTGCCGTTTGGGCCGGATGGAGGCGATGCGCGATCGCTGGCTGCCGATCCGCATGACTCGAAGCACCTGTATCTGGGAGCAGCCAATGGATGGATCTTTGAGTCCCGGGACGGTGGAAAAGGCTGGAGACGACTCGCTCGAGTGGCAAAGCGCGATGATATCGTGCTGGACAACATCGTCGTCGATACGGCAGATGCCAGACATCTGGTGGTAGGGGGCTGGGTTCCCGGGCATCCAGATGGTGGGTTGTTTGTAAGCAACGATGGCGGCCTAAGCTGGAGCAGCAACGCGGAGTTGGCGGGTCAGTCTGTACTGGCTCTGACGGCGTCTGCATCTGACCCCAATGTTCTGGTTGCGGGGACGTTGAAGGGCGTCTACCGGTCGGAGAATAGCGGCGCGAAGTGGCAGCTTATCAGTCCAGAGGGCAGCCAGGAGATTCATGAGGTGGAGTCGATCGCAATCGACCCTCACGATTCGAAGATCGTCTATGCGGGGACGTGGCATCTGCCCTGGAAGACGACCGACGGGGGCGAGCATTGGAACAACATCAAAGAGGGTGTGATTGAGGACTCCGACGTGTTCTCCATTATCGTCGATCCGATGCAGCCGACTGTGGTATACGCCAGCGCCTGCTCGGGAATCTACAAGAGTGAGAATGGTGGGGACAAGTTCAGAAAGATCCAAGGGATTCCTTCCACGGCGCGGCGGACGCGGGTGCTGATGCAGGACCCGAACCATCTGGAGACAGTGTTTGCAGGAACCACTGAAGGATTATTTCGGACCGACGACTCGGGTGCCACCTGGGTGCGGACGACGGGGCCTGAGGTGATCGTCAACGATGTCTATGTTGACCCCTCCGATTCTTCGCATGTGTTGTTGGCTACGGACCGGGGTGGAGTATTAGCCAGCTCCGACCGAGGGACTTCGTTCGTTGCCGCCAATGCGGGTTTCTCAGCACGGCAGATTACCTCCTACGTGGCGGATGCCAAACATCCAGCCAATGTCTACGTTGGAGTGGTGAACGATAAAGAGTGGGGTGGAGTCTTCGCCAGTGAGAATGGTGGACTGAGCTGGGTGCAGGAGAGCACCGGTTTGGGTGGGCGCGATGTGTTCAGCCTGGGGCAGACTTCGGACGGAACGATTCTGGCCGGCACTGGACACGGAATTTACCGGTTGGATGGCGCGGTGTGGACGAGGGCTGGGGATTCGGTTGCTGTAAAGGCACCGGCGGAGAAGGTTCCCGCCAAGCGGAAGCCAGCGGCGGTGGTGCGAAGGGTCTCGGTGCGCACGAAAGATAGGACGAGCAAGGCACCGAAGACGCCCGAGGTTGCGACGCCTCCTGTAACTGCTGCCAAGGATTCGATCGCTTCGTTTGATGGAAGCGTGTATGGGATTGCTCAAGCCGGGGATACTCAGTACGCAGCTACCTCTGAAGGACTGTTGATGAGTACCACGGCGGGGGAGCACTGGAACCGGGTGGATCATTTTCAACAGCAGGGACTGCTATTTGTCTCGGTTGCGAAGAAGATGGTTGTGGCGGCGGGGTTGAAGTCTGTGACGCTGTCATCGGATGGTGGCAAGACGTGGGGGGAGGTGAAGCTGCCGGACACTCTGACCCAGATTGCAGCCATCGCTGTGGATGGCTTTGGCGGGGTGTGGATCGGTGGGCGTGAAGGAGTGTTCGCGACGAATAACTCGGGCGCAACCTGGGAGACGCTGACGAACCTCTACATCCGCGATGTGAACAGTCTGTTTTATGACGCTACATCGGAGCGTATGGTGATTACGGCCGGTGGTACGAGCACGATTGCCTTTGCTGTCCATCTGCCAGAGCGTACGGTGAAGTTCTGGGATACGGGGTGGAACCTGCGATTTGCGCGTCCGGTAGGCGACCATATGGTGGCGGCAACGCTGTTTGACGGCATCGTTGTCCAGCCGCAGATGGTGGACTCTGCCGAGGTGGCTAAGCAGTGAGGTGTGTTGGTAAACGCTGCTGAGGGATAGAATTAGTATATGAGTGCTCTACCATTTGCCCAACGTCCTCGCCACTCCTTCCAGACCGATGATGCAGCGCTGTTGCCGATAGCGGCGAAGGTGCAGGCAGGGGAACGGCTGAGCTTTGACGACGGTGTGACGCTGTATCGCAGCGGAGATATCCTGGCGGTTGGCTGGCTGGCCAACCTGGTGCGTGAGCGGATGCATGGCAATGTGGCCTACTTCAACGTCAACCGGCACATCAACCCGACCAATGTCTGTGTGGCTTCCTGCCGGTTGTGTGCGTTTGGGCGCAAGAAGGGCGATGCCGGCACTTATACGATGGCTCTGGAAGAGGCGTGGGAGACTGCGGCGACGGGGCTGACCGAGGCGGTGACGGAGTTCCATATTGTGGGCGGGTTGCACCCTGATCTGCCGTTTGAGTACTTCATGGACTTGGTGAAGGGCTTGAAGGTACGGTTCCCGAAGGTACATATCAAGGCGTTCACCATGGTGGAGGTGGCGTTCCTGGCGAAGCGCGGCAAGATGACCATCGCCGAGACGCTGCAGCATATGAAGGACGCGGGGGTCGATTCGCTGCCGGGAGGCGGGGCAGAGATCTTTGCCGACCGCGTACGGCACATCATCTGCGACCACAAGATTGATGGCAGCGAGTGGCTGGATACCGCTCGGACTGCCCACCAGATGGGGCTGCGGTCGAACGCAACGATGCTCTACGGGCATGTAGAGAACGAAGAGGACCGGGTCGACCACCTGATGAAGCTGCGCGAAGTGCAGGACGAGACAGGCGGGTTTCAAACGTTTATTCCGCTATCGTTCCATCCGGATAATACTGCGCTGGCGCATATTCCGAAGACGACCGGGATGCTGGACATGCGGCAGATCGCGGTAGGGCGACTGATGCTGGACAACTTTCCCCACATCAAGAGCTACTGGCAGATGGTGTCGCCAAAGATGGCACAGATCTCTCTGCGGTTTGGCGCCGATGACATTGATGGAACAGTGATTGAGGAGAAGATCTATCACGATGCCGGTGCGACCACGCCGCAGGGAATGCGTCGGGCCGATCTGGTTCGGCTGATCACTGAGGCTGGTCGCGATCCGTTTGAGCGGGATACGCTGTATCGGGCCGTGACGCGGACTGAGGATACGTTTACGGTTGCCGTCTAGTTTCAGCGCAGGCAACAGACTCCTTAGCTATTACTAATAGATACAAAGCAGGTCATGGTGGGCAAAATATTGCACACTGTGACCTTCTTTTCTTGCTTCTGAGTATCCATTACCAAACTTTTTTTCAAGAATTACGGCTATTGCTCGATTTTTTCGTTTGGGTAATGGATTGCTTACATGCAATGTGTTGCACATTCGTGCTGGTTTGCTATGACTGCTTTTGAGAGGCATAGTGACCGGATAGCAAGAAACATCTCCATCTTGCGGTGCCTCTCGAGGACCTCACTGGAAGGTGGAGAGCAGAGTGTCAAACGAACCGAGATCTTCTCCCGTGGCTGCACCGAGATCCCTCGAATCCATTGAGGCATTTTGTTAACACTGCCTGCTCTGACAGGCATCGGGAGCATTACGTCATGAAGAAGTCTTTTGCAGCATTTGTATCCATTCTTTGCCTTGCCCTCATTTCCGCTGTTTCAACCACCGCCAAGGCCGATACATTGTCACTCGTCTCGGTTGGCGGAGTCCAAACTGGGGAGAGTACATCTATCCCTATAACTTCAGCGTCAACGGTTCCAATACGCTGACCAGCCTAATGTGCATGGATCTGAACCGTACGATCTCTTTCGGGGAGACGTGGAATGTGACACAGCAGAGCGTTACCCTGTCGACGGATTATGAGCAGGAGGCTTATATCTTCAGCCAGCTCGGAAAAAGCACATACTCGGACTCGGATATTCAGTGGGCCGGTTGGAGTGTCTTCGATGCACCGGATGTACACGCGCATGGCATGGATACGTCGAGCGTGCAGGCCCTGCTGGCGGACGCACATCACGCCGTCTTCACGCCTGGAATGCTGACGTCGAGCTTCTACAGCCAGTTTGTCCTGTACATCCCGACGAGCAACCAGACGGGCTGGACGAACGGAATTCCGCAGGAGTTCATCGGTACGAAGGCGGGTACGGCGGGGATTACGCCGGTTCCTGAGCCTTCAAGCCTGGCGCTGCTGGGTACTGGCTTGATGAGCCTGGCCAGCCTGGTGCGTCGGAATCGGAAGATATCCAAAGCGTAAGTTTGAGATTGATGTTTGCCCGGTGAGCAGGTGAACTGAGGTTGCCGGAGTAACCGCATGGTTGCTCCGGCAATTTCCATCTCCGAGTTGCTGGTGTGGGAGGATAGTTGGGTGAGGTGGTTGTGGGCTATGTTACGTTGCGTGGGTATCGGGAAGGGGACCTGAAGGCGCTGTTTGAGCTTGACCAGATCTGCTTTGGGGTGGAGTTCCGGTTCAGCCTGCGATCGATGCGGCAGTTCATGGCCCGACCTGGAGCGATTGTGGTGGTCGCTGAAAGTGAGCGTGAGATCGTCGGGTTTGTCATTGTGCATCTCGAAGGAAGCGCGGAGGAGAGATGGGGGTACGTGGTGACCCTGGATGTGGCGAAGGAGTGGCGGCGGCAAGGGTTAGCAGGCCAGCTGATGCAGGAGGCAGCGAGGCAGGCTGGGGTAGCTGGCGCAGTTGGGATGGGACTGCATGTATGGACGGCGAACGAAGCTGCCGTGCAGTTCTACGAGCGCTCTGGGTATGAACGTGGGGAGACGGTGTATGGGTTTTACGGGGAGCAGGGGATGGATGCGTGGGTGTTTCGAAAGCTGCTTTGAGGTGCGACTGGTGAAGAGGTGGTTCAGGAAAGGAGGTCGTGCTTCGCACGATGCCCACTCATGCGATGCGACTGCATGAATGGGGCACCCGGATGCGGTTGGCGGTGACGGAGCTTATGGGGACTGGTTGAGTTACTGCTTCGTGAAGCTGAGGATGGCGACTGGGCCTAAAAGGCCTGCGGGTAGCAGGGGGGAGTTGGGTTTGTAGGGGTTGCGGGCGGTGAAGGTGTACTTCTGGGTGGCGTTGGGTTGGAGGTCGCCGATGAGGCGGTTGACCCAGAGGTTGGCTACCTTTACTTCTATTTTGTTGGCACCAGGTTTGAGGGCTTTGGAAATGTCGATGCGGTAGGGGGCCTTCCAGAGGGTGCCGAGGGGTTTGCCGTTGATGGTGACTTCGGCGAGGTTCTGGACGTCGCCGAGGTCGAGCCAGAGCTGGGCTCCGGGTTTGAACCAGCTTGCGGGGGCTTGCAGGGTCTTGGTGTAGGTGCCGTGGCCAGAGAAGTATTTGACGCCTGCGTCGGCGTTGTTGCTCCAGGATGTGAGCTGGTCGAGGGCGACCTTGGCGGGTGCGCCACGGTTGGGCTCGAAGCTGAGATCCCAGGAGCCGG
Organism: Granulicella sp.; assembly: GCA_025359825.1. Lineage (GTDB taxonomy): Bacteria > Acidobacteriota > Terriglobia > Terriglobales > Acidobacteriaceae > Edaphobacter. The sequence continues at coordinate 211 of JANYER010000346.1, read as the reverse complement.
TGACGCTGGCAAGGGAGGTCTCCACTTTGGTGGGCAGGGTGCGGGACGGCTGGGTTGTGGGTTTGCGGAAGACGACGAAGACGGTGCCGTAGGGATCGAGGTTGAGCGGCAGGGTGGTGCGTCCGTCCTTGATCTGGTAGCTGACTGGTTCGGTGAGGCCGGTATCGGTGTGCCAGAGTTCGGGGGTTTTGCCCTGGACGCGGAAGGTGGC
>JANYER010000340.1 GCA_025359825.1 Granulicella sp. | reverse complement strand
GGGCCGCGCTGATGCGCGGCCCTTTGGTTTGCGTGGAGGGATGGGATGAAACGAAGGGCTGGATGGATGCTTGGTGGATACTGTCTACTCGCGGGGAGTGAGTGGCTGCAGGCTCCCGTGCCGCTGCGGGTGAAGGGTTGGTTGTATCTGTTGGTTGGGTTGGGAGCTCTCGCGGCGTGTGGGCGACGTGGCTTGGGGGACATTCGTTCAGTGGCGCGGTTAGGGCTTTGGGCGGCACTTTTATTGGGAGTGCCGGAGGTGATGGGGCGTTGGGCGGGCGGATATATTTCAGGGTCGCTGGGGACGGTGGTGCTTGGCTTGGTCCCGTTGATGGTAGTGATGGTGGCGGCGCAGGTGGAAGGGGACGAGGTGCGGCGGTTACTGGTTCCTGCGGTGGCGGGGTTAGGGGGATTGTTGCTGCTGGTTCCGGTGGGTGTGCCGGGTGCGGGGATGGCTTTGGTTGCGACGGTCGTGTTGGTGGGGAGTGCGGTGTTGATGGCAGTAGCAGGAGTGCGGATTTATCCCGTGCTGCGTGAGTTTGGATGGATGCAGGGGGTGGCAGTATTTTGTTTGGCGAATGCTTTGGTATTTCTGGGTGTGGGCTTGCTGTGGGGTGGAGGAGTTTGGGATTGGCGGGAGGGATGGGGAGCGATTGCAGGGACGGCGGGGGAGGTGGTCTTACTGGTTGGAGCGGTGCGGGGGATAGCTGCGGTACGGGTTGGGGCACGTTTTTTGCTGGTGCCGCTCATCACGATTGTGGAGGGATTAGTGTTGCTCCTACCGGAGGTGACGGTGCGGATGGTGGGAGGAGTAACGCTGCTGGCGATGGGAGCGGGGTGGCTGGTTTGGTCGCGGGAGGAGCGGCGGTCGCTGTCTCTCTTGTGAGACTTTCAACCCACAGGCGGAGGCGATACACTGCGGGGAATGGCTGCTTCAATGTACATCGTGGTTGAGGGTGAGGACCCGGGGTTCGATATTTTCGTGAACGGACGGTCGCTCGCACGGCATGAGGACACGCTGGAACGGCTGGCGCTGCGGTTGGGTGTGCGTCCGCTGATTGAGTTCTTTTCTGCGGATGAGAACTCAATGTCACTGCTGATTGAAGAAGGAGCGGGGAATTTGGAGTTGTTGCGGAAGCTGCCGCCGCCGCAATGGTATGCGCCCGGGGATGGACTGGCTACGGTGCGGGCGTTGTTAGAGGCCCTGGTGGAAGAGCCGCAGCTGCTAGGGACCGATGGCGAGATAGTTGTGGGTGAGCTGCGAGAGTACGCGTCGGTGCTGGAAATGACTGCGGAACGCGGATTGCGGTGGCATGTGGCGGTCAGCTGGCGCTAGCATTCGCTAACCGCTTTTCGTTGGGTCCGGTTAGAAGCCCTGGACAGTGGCTCCGCCGAAGATCATGCGCTTGAAATTGGGGTTGAAGAAGGATTTGGGTGTGGTGGCTTTGTTGAGCCGGTCTGCTTGCTCCGGGGTGATGACCAAATCCATGGAGGCGAAGTTGTCCTGGAGCTGTTCAAGCTTGCTGACCCCGAGGATGAGTGAGGTAATGCCGGGTTGGGCTGCTGCCCAGGCGAGGGCGACCTGACTCATGGGGCGGCTGATCTCGGCGGCTACTTCGCGGAGGACTTCGAGGACCCGCCAGTTGCGCTCGGTGAATTTCTGGAAGGATGGCAGATTGAGATCGAGGCGACCGTTGCCGGTGTTGGCGGAGCCATCGGTGGAGCGGGTGTATTTGCCGGCAAGAAATCCGGCGGCGAGAGGGCTCCAAGAGGTGATTCCAAGGCCTAGCTCGCGGGCTGCGGGGACATGTTCGATTTCGATGTTGCGTTCGGCTAAGGAGTATTCCAACTGGAGGGCGATGGGGCCGGGGATGGAATGTACAGCGGCCAGGGTCGCGGCGCGAGAGGCGTACCAGGCGGGTACGTTGGAGAAGCCAAAGTAGCGGATCTTGCCGGCGCGTACGAGGTCACCGAGCGATTGAAGGACCTCGTCGACGGGTGTCACTTGATCGTAGGCGTGAAGCCAGTAAAGGTCGAGGTAGTCGGTCTTGAGACGACGGAGGGAGCCTTCGAGGGCGCGATAGATGTTTTTACGTCCGTTGCCACCGGCGTTCGGGTTGCCGGTTGAGATGTTGAAGTTAAACTTGGATGCGAGGACAATTTGATCGCGCAAGCTGCGTGCGGCGATGTAGCTGCCGACGAGCTCTTCGCTGCGGCCCTTAGCGTAGACGTCGGCGGTGTCGATGAAGTTACCGCCGGCGTCGACGTAGGCGTTGAAGACGGACTCGGAGACTTCGTCGGATGAGCCCCAGCGTGGAGTGCCAAAGGTCATGACACCAAGAGCCATGGGGCTGACGACGAGTCCGGAGCGGCCGAGGGTGCGATAGTTGCCGGTGAGGGGCATTTGCATTCTCCTGTTGCTGTATTCGCTAAGCACTGGGCGAGTTGGAAGCGTGGATGACTGCCATGGCAAGGGCCAGCAAAAGAAGCCACTTGAGCCACCAGCGGAGGGACGGCAGTTTGGGTTGAGCTTCTGTCCGCATATCGATTGGATGCAGCGGATAGGCATGCGACTTCATCGAGTTTTAGTGACGACTCTCAGTGGATTGGATGGCGGCGACAACTTGATCGCCTTCGCCGAGTTTGCGGTGGAAGAGGTCAAAGACAAGGCCGTAGAGGGAGTAGGCGAGTTCGGGATCGTAGCGGAGACCTTCGTCACGCATGAAGGCGTGGGCGCCGTTAACCTCGTGCCAGCCTAGTTTCTTGCCGAGATCGTTGAGTCGCTGAAGGACCTTCATTCGGCCTTCGGTGGGGATGTGGGGATCCTGCCGGCCCCAGATCATGAGTAGTTCGCCTTCGATGTCTTTCGTGCGTTCGAGTGAGTCGTCAGCCATACCTTTAGCTAAGCCGCCTTTATGAATGTCTGTGGCGTAAAAGCAGGCTGTGGCGGTGACGCGGGGGTCCATGGCAGCGCGGAAGGCGAGGTGACCGCCGATGCAGATGCCCATAGCTCCCAGCTTGCCGGTGCAGTCGCGACGGGCGGCGAGGTGATCGAGCACGGCGGTGGCATCGGCGTCGTAGCTGGCGAGCTCCTTGGTCGTCTTCCACTGATTGCCGCGGTCGGAGCCAGCCTGATCGTAGGCAAGAATGGTACCGGCGGGTTCGAACTCGTGATAGATCTCCGGCATCGCAACGATGTAGCCGTGACCGGCGAGCAGCGCGGCAGTGCGGCGAATAGGGGCGGTGATCTGGAAGATCTCCGAGTAGAAGATAACGCCAGGGTAGCGGCCATGCGCAGCGGGGCGGACGATGTGGGTGCGCATGGGGCCGTAGGGGGTGGTGAGTTCTACGTGCTCGTCGTTGACGATGATCATGTGAGCCTTAAGTACTTCGAGCAAAAGTTATGGGACGGACACGGTGCGATCGATCCAGAGGATATTGTCCCAGCTGAGTACCTTCTCGGTTCCGTCGAAAAGCTTGGCATAACTGCCGCCTGAGGTCTTGAGAGAGAACTCTTTGACGCGGTCCTTGGGATTGGTAGTGACGTTCTTGAGAATGTCTAAAACTTGTTGTTGGTGTGAGACCTGGTAGTAGCTAGGCGTCTTTGCGGAGTAGAACTTCACGTCGGTTGGGTTGGAGCGGTTGCCGATACCTTTCTCGAACTTGATGTGCATTTCGAGGTGCTCGCCGGACTTAGCTTCGAAGATCCAGTCCTGACTATCGATGGTAATGCCGGTGGAGTCGGTGCTGGTGGTGCGGCGTACGTCCTGACGGCTGGCCGGGAGGTAAAGACCGAAGGGTCCCGGAGCGTCGGTGTATTCTCCAGTGATTCCGCCGATGATGAGCTGCACGTTATTGCCCGCGGCATCTTTTGCTGGTGCAGCAAGGTAGGCTACTCGGTCGGAGCCTTTGCCGAGCGGCTTTCCGTCGGGACCGTTGATGGTTATACGATCGGTGAAAATGAGGCGGAGATTGGCGTCCTTGGCAGGACCTTGGGCGGCGACGTTGAGCGACCAGCCCTCGGGGAGGAAGGGTTTAAGTGCCGCGTCTGGGACGTGTAGATCGACCTGGAAGCGCGCCTCTACGCTGCTTTCTACAATGGTTTGGGCTTGTGTCTGCGATGAGGTCTGGAGCAGCACGAGCGGCAAGATAGAAAGAAGACTGCGGAAGAATAGCTTTGTCATGTGGGATTCCTTGGATGGTTCTTATGGCGGAGGCGTTGATGGAAGTTAAGGCTGCGCAGCTACTGGCAACTTCATAGTGGGTGAATTGAAACGAAGTTTGAGGGCGTACCAGGACTCGTAGAAGTAGAGCATGAACTTGCGGTGGAGTCCGTATTCGGGAGGCCATGCGGCGGCGTGGGTGTGCCAGTTGAAAGAAAGATTGGGCTGCTGACGGTTGAGTGCGTCGGTGAGGATAGCGGCGCGGGGCAGGTGGCTGGGGGAACTCACGATCTCGGCTGTGCCCCAGTTGTGGGTGCGCATAATCTGCGCTGAGTAGAGCAGGTTTTGAACGGTGTTGTGGGCCTGCGGGTCTTCAATGATGGCTGAAGCAGGAACGCCGAGAGTAACGGCTAGTTGCGCCATGGAGTGGGCTTCGACGAAGTCGTTATGGGCGGCGGCACCGGTCATAATGAGGTGCGGGGCGATGCCAACCTCGAACTCGTGAACAGCTTCCATGACGCGCTGGCGCTGTTCTGGTGAGGGGGAGCCGTCGGGGTTGGTGGGGTAGCCGAGAACGATGAGGGTGTCGAAATGGGTGGCGTCTGTGTTGTGGTTGGGGATGATGAGGAAGTTGGCAACCATGGCGACGGCACAGGCGAAGAGCGCAAGCGACAGGACGTAGAGGATGTTGGAGAGGAACTTCACGCAGTTAGGGTAGCAGGATTATGGGGACGAGATCGAGCCCTGACCTAAGTGATGTGTTGCGTAGCCTGCAGGATGGTGTGGACACAGCTTAATAGTTGGGGGAGCGAGAAGGGCTTGGCGAGGAAGTTCCAGCCGTGGGTCTGCATAAGTGCTAGCTGGGTGGCAGCAATTTCGGCACCGGAGATGATGAGGATGGGGAGGGTGGGTTGGTGGGACTTGAGCTCTACGGCGAGGTCCATGCCGGAGCGGTGAGGCATGGAGTAGTCGGTGATGAGGAGGTCGATGTGCGGGGAGGTATGGAAGATCTGGGCGGCGCGGTCGGCGTCGCCAGAGGTGCAGACGGAGTAGCCCTCGTGCTGTAGAAAGGTGCGAGTCAGGGAGCGGATATCTGAGTCGTCATCGACGACAAGAATGGTGCATGGTTCAAGGACAACAGTAGACATAAGCCCGACTTCTTTTTTCTTAGCGTTGCGTACGTCTTGGTAGACGTACGTTTGGATGCTTCGTTGGCCTGTGGATTTGTCTGGAATGCGTCTTATTGTTTGGCTACTTTAAAGTTGAGGTAGATTGGATTGCTGACCAGAAGGAGTTTGCCTTCAGTTGAGCGGATGTTGACGCGTAGCCAGTGAGGTTTACCGTCGCTGGAGAAGGTAAAGGTTGAGGTCTGGTCGGGCTGGGTGGTGGGGGTGGTGGGAAGAAGGGTGGTGGGGATGCCGTCTTCGATAATTTCGGCGTGTGTGGATTCCAGGTTCTGCATACGGAGTATGAATTGGACTGGGGTGCCGGTGAATGCGGGTAGGGTGTCGCCCATGGCGGCGTGGGATTTATTGGCTTCGGCGGTGAAGTCGATAGCGCGATCTTTGGTGCCTTCTACGTCGATGAAGACGTGGCCGGCGCGGATGGCGCTGAGGATGGCTTGCTCGGATAGCTCGGTGGCGTAGACGACGGTGGTGGGGCGGGCTATCGCTGACGTGCCGGTGGGCTGGATGTCGGCGTTGTGGTTGTCGCTGCCGCCGATGGCGGTGATGCGGTGGCAGATCG
>JANYER010000312.1 GCA_025359825.1 Granulicella sp. | reverse complement strand
TTCGCAAGATTCGACCGAAAAAGCCAAATTGCTCAGAATGCTATTTTCGAACTGCTCTGTAGACGCCGTAAGTGTAGCCCCTACATACAGAAAGCCCTTCGATATGATCTTCGAAAGGGCTCGTTTAGAAGAATGGTCGGGGCGAGAGGATTCGAACCTCCGACCCCCTGCTCCCGAAGCAGGTGCGCTACCAGGCTGCGCTACGCCCCGACTATGTTGACTGGAATGTCGATGGGAAGGGTGCGATCCGTGCTGCTCAGGTTCCCGGGTGGGCCTGCTGGTCCGCTGTATCGACTTTGTAAGTTTAGCAGAAATTCCGGCTGGGTGGGTTTCGGAAGGCCTGTTTCGGTGACCTGCATTCCCTCTGCGGCTAAAGCCGCGTTGCCTCAGCAGGCTTGCGACGGGACTAAAGTCCTGCCCTTTCACAACACTGACACTGTCTGGCTCTCAAACAAATGCCAGCCCGTTCCATGCAAAGGCTGTTGGTACCGGGGCCGAATTTAAAAAAATAACGGGAGGAGCCTCGCTGAGCTCCTCCCAAGGTGTTGCTATCGTTTGTTGTCGTTTCGCTGAAGTGCGTATCTTGTGCTGAAAATTGGGGTGCTGAAAGTTGGGGTTAAGGACGAAGCTGGCGGTGTGCTGCCAGGCTAGCGTTTGCCGGATTTCACCTTTCCATAGGCCTGGCCGCGGCGTTTGACCGAGCTGCCGTCGAAGGTGGCGGTACTGCCGGAGTTGAAGGATGCGCCGGCGGGTACCAGGGTGTCTTCGACGCTTCGTCCGGGGGTGTCTCCGGTGCGCAGCTCGATGCGGGTGGGGTCGATACCCTTTTCGTCGACGAGGTACTGTTCGACGTTGAGGGTGCGCTCGGCGGCGGCCTCGGGCTTCTCATCTTCGCTGTGGTGGCCGACGATGATCAGCTTGGCGCCGGACTCGCGGTTGAGGGTGAGGGCGATGTCGTCGAGGCAGCCCTTGGCTTCGTTATCGACGCGGACGGGACGCTTGCGGTCTCGCTCAAAGGAGAGGGCGCAGAGGTTGCGGGCCGAAGGTGCAACCGGTACCGGCGGAGTGCTGATGCCTACGCTGGCGGTTGCGGTGGCTCCCTTGCCTAGATCGTCGACGACGTTGCAGGTGACGGTGACGGTGCCGGGGGTGTCGCCGGCGGTGGCAAGGGTGGCGGTTGCTCCGCTGCCGTTGACCTGTCCGGAGGAGGCGGAGTAGGAGTAGGTGAGGGGGCGGTTCTGCGGGCTGTGCGCGGTGGCGGTGATGGTGGAGGTCTCACCCGGCATGACGGTGCTGGGGTTGGCAGAGCAGGAGAGGGTCGGCGGCTCGTAGGCGTGGACGCGGAAGCTGGCGGTGCAATCGGCCGACATGCCGGGACGGATGCCCTGCGAGACGTGACCGTTGACGGTGTAGTCTCCAGCGGCGAGGCCGGCGGTGGTGATGGAGGCGGTCTCACCCTTCGGAGTGATCTGTCCGCCGGTGGTGGTCCAGGTGTAGCTGGCTGGACGCTTGGCGTTCAAGTTGGCGGCGGTTGCGGTGGCCTGGACGGGGTCGCCGGGGAAGACGTCGACGGGCTGCACGCTGCATCCGAGCTGTACGGGCGGCGGCACGGCGGTTGCGCCGAAGCGGATGACGATACCAGCGGAGAGCTTGTAGGCGTAGATCTCGCCGAGGCCGCCGGAGACTCCGCCGGGGAGGACGAGTGGGCCGTAGTCTACGTGCGAGTAGTTGAAGTCAGCCTGGATGGGACGGAGGGCGATGCGGTTGTTGAAGGCGGGCAGGATGTAGTCGAAGCCGAGTCCGCCGGTTGCGCCGTAACCCCAGGTGCAGGGCTGGAAGACCGGGCCGCCGACCTTGGCTCCGCCGATGAGGGCGTGGGCGAAGGGGATGAAGCGGTTCTTGGGGTAGCGGATGACGGGGCCAGCCTGCGCGGTGTAGACGCAATCGTTAGGGCCGTGGGGGAAGAAGCTGCCTTCAGCCTGAAGGCCGATGTAGCGGTTGAAGTAGCCGGTGGCGCTGACGACTGCGCCGGGGTTGATGGGCTGGTACTGGATGTTGTTGATGTCGCTGTTGACCGGGTGGAGGTAGCCGTAGCCGCCGTAGAGATCGAAGCGCGAAGGGTTCGGCGGAGGGGCTCCACCGCTCTTGCTGGCCTGGGCTGCAGCTTGCAACGGCAGCAGGAGAAGCAGCAGGGCAGCGGCGGATGCTACAAGCAGCATGGTGTTGAGAAGCGTGCTCTGCTGGGCCTCTTTCGACTTGGCCTGTGCTGCTTCGTTGTTGCGGGCTGCTTGCTGCGTGCTGGTTGCTGCTTGCTGAGTGCGGAGAGCAGAAGAGTAGAGCATGAGTAAATCCTCCAACGGCGGTGGTTCCTGATTTCAGATGCGGTTCAGAGTCCCTGCCGCGTTGAGACTGTGCGGCAGGGTAGGGCGCGAAGCGGAAGCGCTACTGTTGACCGACGGAAAGGACGACCGAGGTTGTTTGAGCAGGGGCCGGGAAGCTGAGGCTCGTGCCGGTGATGTTGATGGTGTATGTGTGGAACGTCGTGTTCGGGCAACCGCAACCTACAAGGCCGAGGATACCAAGGCTGAACACAATCATGAGCAAGAGGCGCATCTTCTGAGTACCTAGCGACTTGCGGCGACGGAGGCCAGCGAAGAGCACTCCGAGGCCGGTGAGCTCGGCAGGGAACATCACAGCGAAGGTGAGCGGTGCGATGTCCGAAGTGCTGGAAGGGATACCAGTGGGCATCGTCACTTTGGCGATTGCGTCGGCTGCGGTGGTGGTGACGGTCATGGTCGTCGTTGCTGTTCCACCAGCTGCCAGTGTCACCGTGGGGGTAGCAAAGGTGCAGGTTGCGT
>JANYER010000311.1 GCA_025359825.1 Granulicella sp. | reverse complement strand
TGCAAAGGTCGGCTTCGATTGGCCGGACGCACAGGGGCTCTTCGACAAGCTGCAGGAGGAGATCGGGGAGCTGCGAGCCGAGCTTCCCGGTGCTAATGCTGCCCCAGCAGGTACGTCTGCCGCGGCCATCGAGGAGGAGCTGGGCGACGTGCTTTTCACCGCGGTCAATCTCGCCCGTCATCTAAAGCTAGACCCCGAGTCCGCGCTTCGTGCTGCCAATGCTAAGTTCCGCCGCCGCTTCGCCGCAATGGAAGCTGCGGCCGGAGGAAGGGAAGTATTGGAGCTAGCCTCTTCAACCGCATTGGAAGAGTTATGGAGCGCAGCCAAACAGCAGGAGCGAGCAGGACCTGCAAATTTAGAGCATCTGAATCATTTGAAGGAGCAAGGCAAATGAGTTCGCAGCAAAGTACGGAGCAGTCTGGGGTACAGACCAGCGCACAGAAGCCAGAGATTCGTATCGAAGCCTTGCACGATATGACGCAGTTCCAGACCTGCGTTGATCTGCAGATTGCGGTCTGGGGATACAGCGATGGCGATGTGATTCCACGTCGCGTCTTTCTGTTGGCGGACCGTATCGGCGGACAGGTACTTGGCGCGTTCGATGGCGATACCATCGCCGGCTTTGCCATGGCGCTGCCCGGCTACAAGTACGGCAAGCCCTACCTGCACTCGCACATGCTGGCGGTGCTGCCCGCGTATCGCAACCTGGGGCTGGGCCGGCGTCTGAAGCTCGCCCAACGCGAGGATGGCATCGCACGCGGCTTTGAGTTGATGGAGTGGACCTTCGACCCGCTGGAGATCAAGAACGCGCACCTGAATATCGCCCGTCTGGGTGCGATCTGCCGACGGTATCAGGCGGACTTCTACGGCCCTTCGTCGTCTCCGCTGCAGGGTGGCCTGCCGACAGACCGGCTGTACGCCGAGTGGTGGCTGCGCTCGCCGCACGTACTGCAGCATCTTGGCGAGTCCTTCGCTGCCTCCGGCCACGAAGACACAGTGGAAGAAGAAGTATTGGTGCCGCACCAGCTTGCGCAGTGGAAGCAGGAGGCGGCAACCCGCGAAATCGCCCGTGCTCGCCAGCAGGCCAACCGCGAGGCTTTGCAGACCGCCTTTAGCCGTGACCTGGCTGTGGTTGGCTACCGCAAAGATCCCAACGGAGACGGCAATTTTCTCATCGGCTCCATCGCTGCTGCTTCGATCGCTCCATCCCCTGCGCCGCCTGTGCAATAGCCTCAACCTGCACGACGAGATGGGCTAGAATAAGCTGGCAGCAGCTATGATTTACGCGGATTTTATCCGCAACTGGATGAAAAGCAGGCGGCTTCGCGATAGGATGTTTTTGACGTTGCGCCTGTTCCCCGCCACAGCACCCACCCATCACCGGATAGGAACGTACCCATGCTCAAGATCGATGCCATCCACCTGCGTGAGATAAATATGCCCCTGGCCTATCCGTTTGAGACCAGTTTTGGCCTCACCACCGGCCGCCGCATTCTGTTGGTGGAACTGGAGTCGGACGGCCATACCGCATGGGGAGAGTGTGTTGCCGGCGAGCACCCCTACTTCAGCGACGAGATGATCGACACTGCCTGGATCATCGCGGAGACGGAGCTCGCGCCTCGCCTGCTGGAGGCCGAACTCTCTTCCGGCGGCGAATGCCCGGACCTCTTCAAGCCGGTCCGCGGACACCGCATGGCCAAGGCCGCGCTCGAGAACGCCATGTGGGACCTGGAGGCACAGGTCGAAGGCCTGCCACTCTCGGAACTGCTGGGCGGCACCCGTAAGGTGATTCCCTGTGGTGTCTCCATCGGCATCCAGCCCTCGCCCGAACATCTGATGGACAAGATCGCCCAAGAAGTAGGTGCCGGCTATCAGCGCATCAAGCTCAAATGCAAGCCCGGTTGGGACACCAAAATCTTCGAAGCCGTCCGTGCCCGCTGGCCGGAAATCCTACTGAGCTGCGACGCCAACTCAGCCTACCGGATGAAGGACATCGATCACATTGCGAGCTGGGACCAGTTCAACCTGCTGATGATTGAGCAGCCGCTCTGGTACGACGACTTCTACTTCCACGCCATGCTGCAGAAACGGCTGGAGACAGCCATCTGCCTGGACGAGTCGATCCGCAACCGCCGCGACGCGCTCGCCGCCATCGACATGGGCTCCTGCCGCATCATCAACATCAAGGTAGGCCGCGTCGGTGGATTCAGCGAGGCCATCGCAGTCCATAACGCCGCCGCAGAGCGGGGCATCCCGGTATGGTGCGGCGGCATGTTAGAGACCGGCATCGGTCGCGCCCACAATATCGCGCTGTCGTCGCTGCCCAACTTCTCGCTCCCCGGCGACGTCTCCGCCTCCAGCCGCTACTGGACTCAGGACATCGTCGAGCCAGCCATCACCGTCAGCGCCAAGGGAGAGATCGTTGTCCCCACCACCGCTGGCTCCGGCTATCCGATCCAGAAGGACCGCATCGAAGCCCTCACCGTGCGGCGTACGACGCTTCATGCCAAGGCCCGCGTCACTGCCTGAATAGAGCCGCTAGTGTATGGCCAGTTAGTGGGTGGGTAGAGGTGTAGCCAGCAACATCCGTACAGCATCCTGATATCCGATGCCGCCGGGTAGCGTCTGGAACTCCGCTGCATCCACGTTCGCATGGACCTTCAGCGTCTTCACCATCAAGGCACGCACCGTCACATCCTGTTCGAAGTGGGTAAAGATCCAGCGCTGTTGTCCGGCGTTGGTCTGCTCCAGCATCAGCTTGCCACCGGGATAGATGTGCGCCAGCATCCCCCAGCCAAAATTTACCCCTTGGAAGATGGTGCCTTCCATCCGCACGAGTTGGTGGGTGCTGGCGTCGATCCACATCCTGCCCTTCAGACCGGTGAGTGCGGCTGAGGTCGTCGTTGGCGGCTTCCAGTGCGGGTTCGGCTCATAGTCCAGCACGATCTCCAGCGCACCATGGTTGCTGGCGGACTGGGGCTGGTTCGGCACATAGGTGTACAGCATGGCGTCGGGCATCAAACGGATCATCGCGTCGGCGAT
>JANYER010000280.1 GCA_025359825.1 Granulicella sp. | reverse complement strand
TTGTCGAGTAGCCAAGGGGGATCGCTCCCCCAAGGCCCTCGCCAGGTCCGGACGAGGAGATTTCCACCTATCCGGCTCTTCCGTGAATGTGTCTTGCGGTTAAGTGGTCGCCCGAATCTGTACTGTGATCCGGGGACGAGGCAGCGGAAAGCGCTTGAGGATCTCGCTAAACCGCTCCCAGTTGAGGTGCCGTTGTTCGCTCCGACGCTGGAGCCACTTGTACCAGGCCCTTTTTGCCTCCTCGGCGACGACCAGCAAACTTCGAAAGTTGCCGCTCACGCCGAAGTAGTTGAAATGGCCCACAAGGCGCCTCTTGAGCGCCGCGTGCTGCTCCTTTACTGGCTGATGCCGATGGCTTCGGCACCAGTCACCGATGGACACGATCGCCCTTCGTAGGCGCGCACGCCGGGTCTTGCATTGCATCCACCACTTCCCCCACCGGGTCTTCTTCCAGTAAAACGTGAAGCCCAGGAAGTCCAAGGTGGCTGGTCCCTTTCCGCCCTGCTGCGTCGTCGGAGGTCGTCCGAAGGGCAGCAGCCGCGTCTTGTCCGGATGCAAGGTCAGTCCGTATTTCCCCATCCGCTTGCTCAGCACCGCCATCACGCGCCGCGCGTCGTCCCCACGTTCGAAGCATATCGCGAAGTCATCAGCATAGCGGATCAGCGTAGTCTGACCTCGCAGCCGCGGCTTCACTTCTCGTTCGAACCATGCGTCGAGCACGTAGTGCAGATACACGTTGCCAAGTATCGGTGAGAGCACCGACCCTTGAGCTGTGCCCACGTCCGGCTCTGAGTATTCCGTACCGTCGAGCACGCCCACCTGCAAGCATTTGCCGATTAGCCGCAGCAGCGATTCATCGGCAATCCGAGTCCGGAGCATCTCCATCAGTGCCTTACGATCGACACTGTCGAAGAAGGAGACGTAGTCCGCCTCCAAGATCCAATTCACTCGCCCGCTGTCCACCGCCCTCTTGAGTACACGCACCGCGTCGTGCGCACTGCGTCCAGGCCGGAAGCCCGTCGAGCAGTCCAGAAAGTCCTGCTCATAAACTACCTCCAGCACCTCGCGCACCGCATCCTGGACCAACTTGTCCTCGAATGCCGAGATCCCAATGGGTCGCGTCTTGCCGTTTTCTTTCGGGATATGGACACGTCGGATCGGTTGATGCCGGTACTGCTTCGACACCAACCTGTCGTGCAGCGACTGGAGGTTTTCCCCCAGCTTCTGCCCGTATTTCTCCTTGGTGACCCCATCCGCTCCGACCGCCGCATTCTTCCGCGTGCGCTCGTAGGCTCGGCCTAACGCTGCGATGTCTATCAGATGGGCCAGTGCTAGAATCTTTCCGTTCGGTTCTCTTTTCGCTCGTTCCGCTACCTTCAGTAGTCCCGGTGACATGGTCTCCGTCGTCTTTGCGGCGGGCATAGTTCCCTCCTGAAGTTCACATTCACACGGACCGCCTTTGCTCCGCCGGGTCCGGGGTGCCTTCCCGTTCCCCGACTTCTCAGCTCCTATTCGGTCCACCGACTCCCTCGTTTCCTTCGGCCGCGGCTATGGTCTGCCCTTGCCTTTGGCCTACCTTGGCGCGGGTGCTTGTTCTTTGCCGCCGGTGCCTGCATCCCGCGGACGCACCAAGCGCTGGAGAGTGATAACCGGGTCTCCCAACCACCGGATTCTTCCAAGGAGAAACGAGGGCCTCCCAGGTTACGGGGCCGTCCCCATGTCGCGCGTGCCGTGGTCGTACACCCCGCCGGGTTCCAAACCGCCCTCGCCCATGTCGGTCGGCTCGTCGTCGCCTTCGAGTAAAACAGCACCCTCGGCACCCGGTATGTCATAGATTTCGTGGCCGCATTCCCCACGGCCCACGCGCTTGTGTGCCTACGCTTCGCCGGTAGCGTTACCGCTCCCGTCGCAAGGCTCACTACTGGCTCGGGCGGGCTCACCCCTGGCCAGGCGGGCTTTGCACCCGCTGGACGACTTACAAGATTTCTCGAATTCATCGTATCATTCGATCCCTCTTGACCAGCAGTGCCTGGTCGCTACTGTATTTCTATCCATGCTCAACTTTGCTCGGCGGGATTCTCGGTTAGGCTCCGCGTTACCGCCTTTCATCCCCGCTTCACCCGATTGATAATCAGTCTCACGAATGGGGGAAGTGCTTCACCCTTGCACCAAGGGGACAGGAATTTCACCTGTACGAAGTCTCAGTTATCCAAGATCGGTTCATTTACCTCCTTTCTTTGTCTCGGCCCCCATCCTTGGTCGAACCATTTCAGGGGAACGGGTCGCAGCAGCGGCAAGCATGAGGACATCTTGCGACCGAGCAGTTACGATACGCCATTTATACGCATAGTGTCTCTATTCAATTTGACG
>JANYER010000260.1 GCA_025359825.1 Granulicella sp. | reverse complement strand
AAACCACCCTCGATCTCTCCGAGGTGGTTTGTTTGAGGATGCCTTTGGATATGGAGATTTGTTCGACGCGATGGTTGGTTCGGGTTGCGTCGGTGGTGACGCGGACGGCCTGATCGGCGGCGTAGGAGAGGAGGCGGCGTTCGTTGGGGTGAACGGGGTCGAGCAGACCCTCACCGCCGAAGTTGCCGTTCTCAACAATGGAAAAGGAGCCACGGTCGAGGGTGAGATTGCTGGTGTTCGTGATCCAGAGCGCTCGCAGCGGTGTGGGCTGCTGCGGTGACCAGAGGGTGACACGCTCGGAGTCAATTTTGGTTTGCAGGATGGGAACGAGGGCTGACTCATTCTTGCGAATCGTGACGGGATCGGTGAGGTTGTAGGCGAAATAGTCGTCGAAGGCGTTGGTGGTGGTGTTGGGCGAAAGGGAGGCTTGTGCAACCTGTTCGTACATGGGCTGCAGACCTCCGCCGTTGAATCGATCGCGGGCCAAACCGTTGATATTTGTGTTCTGACTGAGAGGGCCGCCGATGCTTCGATTAGCGATGACCGAGGCGGATGCGCTTCCGATGCCACCCATCACCCCTCCAGCAACGCCGCTTCCCGATCCCATGCCCATCCCGGCTATGCCTGCCGACCTAGGCTCGGCGTCTTCGCCACTCTGGTGGGTTTGTGGAGTGAGCTGTGCTTCCTGCGCAATGGGAATCTCCGGGCGGCGGGAGTAGATGGGTTGGGAGAGAGGTTGAATGAAGGACTGTGGTGCGCCGGCGATGAGGGAGAGCTGGACGTTGATCCAGTCGGTGCCGACTGTGTTGTCGACGACAGCCCAGCCTTGCAGGGTGGCGGTTTGTTTGGTGGGTGCGGTGCCGGGTTTGTCGGATGATTTATCGGTGAAAAGGATGCGGTAGGTGGACTTCCAGATGGGGACTTCGGAGATGTAGGTGACGTGGAGGTCGCGGGTGGCTTTGCTTCCGTCAGGGCCGTTGTCCTGCAGGGTGAGGTGGCGGAGACCCTGGCTGCGGTTGTTGGCAAGGAGCTCCAAGTAACGGGTGACATCAGAGTGAAGAGTGGTGTCGAGGAGACGAACGCTGGTGGTGGCTGTTAGCTCTATTGTGCGAGTTTCGCCTGACTCTGCAACCACAGTAAGGAATCGGCGGCTTTCCCTTGGGCGAGCCTGAGCTGGTGCATCGTTTGGGGCTGGATTTTGATCGCGTAGGTCAATGGAGAGAAGGCGTCCGGTTATGGACGTTCCAGAACCGGTGATTTGAACGCGGGTGCCGCGGATCGCTTGGTAAAAATCTATATCGGACGGATCTTCGCCGAGGGCGAGGGGGAGGGCTTTGAGCTGCTGCTCCAGGGGGGTGGTGGAGTTGTAGGCTGCGCCGGAGATGCGGCCGCCGTTGAGGTCGATGGCGGTGAGGGACTGGAGGACGTCGTTAAGCTGGGCGGAGGTGAAGTCGATGGTGATGGACTGGTTGCCGGTGACGGAGCCAGCGTGCTCAAAGTAGCCGACGCCGTTTTTATAGAGGGAGACTCGAGTAACGGGTAGTTGGGTGGCGGCCTTTGACTGCGCGGGTGTGGTGGGTGATGTAGAGCGAGTGCGTGGGGTGATGGGAGCCTTGGGTGTCTGGGCTGAGAGGGAGGGGGAGAGGAGGAGGGCGGTGATCAAGGCAGACTGGAAGTTCGAGTAAGGCTTGCGCAAATGGAGGCTCCGTTCGTGGTGCTGGATAGATAGACCGTCGGGAGAGCGGAAATGTTCCATAAATATTTGATGTGGTTGGAGCTAGAGGGTTTGCAGGTGGGATTGACTGTGATTGGGGGTGAGGACTAGTATGCGTTCCAGTGATAGTGGTATTAGTTTTGATTATGAATTCGTAGGCTGGCGGCTTGCGCGGTACACGCAAATTTCTTAGGAGAATGAGATGGCGGTGTTTGGGTTGACGGATGAGCAGGAGCAGCTTCGCAAGGAAGTACGGTCGTTTGCCGAGCGCGAGGTTGCGCCGCATGTGAGTGAGTGGGACGAGAAGAGCGAGTTTCCGGCGGGCGTGGTGAAGAAGCTGGGAGCGATGGGGTTGATGGGAGTGATCTTTCCGGAGGAGTTGGGTGGAGCCGGGATGGGGTATGTGGAGTACGTGCTGGCGGTGGAGGAGCTGAGCCGCGTGGATGGCAGCGTGGGGATTATTGTGGCTTCGCATAATTCGCTGTGTACGAACCACATTATGCTGGCGGGTAGTGATGAGCAGCGCAAGCGTTGGGTGTCCAAGCTGGCGAGTGGGGAGTGGCTGGGTGCGTGGGGTTTGACGGAGCCGGGATCGGGCTCGGATGCGGCTGGGGCGCGGACTTCGGCGGTGAAGCGTGGCGGCAAGTGGGTGCTAAACGGCAGCAAGACTTTCATCACCAATGGTACCTATGCGGACTGCGCGGTCATTCTTGCGGTGACGGACAAGAGCTTAGGAACGAAGGGGATTTCGGCTTTCTTAGTCGAGAAGGGAACCAAAGGTTTTCGTCCCGGCAAGAAGGAGAACAAGCTGGGCTTGCGGGCGAGCGATACGGCGGAGCTGATCTTTGAGGAGTGTGAAATCCCCGAAGAGAATCTGCTGGGTAAGGTGGGTGAAGGCTTCAAGGATGCGATGCGAGTGCTGGATGGTGGGCGCATCTCGATTGCGGCGTTGAGCCTGGGGATGGCGCGTGGGGCTCTGGATGCGGCGTTAAGCTATGCGCAGCAGCGGCGGCAGTTTGGCAA
>JANYER010000242.1 GCA_025359825.1 Granulicella sp. | reverse complement strand
GCGTACGGCCCCAGCTCCTCTAGTTCGGCCATGTCCGGCAGCTCCGGCTCAAGTTCGCTCAGGTACTCGTCCTCTTCGCTGCCCCCTTCGGCGGCTGCTCGGCGTGTTTTGGCGCTCTTCCACCCGTGGCGCCGCCCGCCTGTCCGCTCCAGCTTCGCCGGGCTCTTATCCTCCGCCTCTGGCGTCACAGAAATCCTTTTGCTTTTCCGCACCGGATTCTTCTCCGCCTGCTTGCGCTTCGTTCCCACGTCTTTCTTGCCTCTCGCTGTCTGCTCCTCCGCCTTTGCCTCCTTCTCGTGTTTCCCGGCACCCTCGCTTCGCTGTGCGGACGCTCTTCCCCTCGGCCGGCGGTCCGCAACCGTGCTAGGGGGCGCCAGGGCTGGTGTCGTAATGGACGTCCGCCTGAGCCGACCCGCCCACGGAGTCTCGGACTGGCGCGCTTGAGCGCGGCCTAGCGCAGCAGCCTGCTCAAACTGTGTGCTCAGAGGGACGCGGCGGCCACGAAAGCTCATGGGCAGACGACAGGCATCTGCAGGAGAAGGGAGGATGGTGAATGACGAGACGAACCAAGATGAGCAAGTCTGGAAACAGACCAATGCGTTGAGTCAGCAGGGGTCACATCTTGAAGAGACAAACCTTCGACCTTCTCTCAGAGACTACAAGTGTTTGACGGCCAGCGGCCTATGGCTGCATTTGCTTCCAGGAAAAGGTACTCAGAAAGGAACGGAGGACAGCCCGGAAACACAGCTTTAAGAACAATCGCGCAAGCCCATGCTGAGAACATGATCCGTCAAGTAACACTCAAGCTCAGCAATCTACGACCTCTTGCAATGACCAAGTCAAGTGACCAGGTCAGGGTCCTCTTCTTGAGTACTGCTTCTGCCTCAGAAACCTGATTTTCCACCTTGATTACGTTGCAGACTCTCCAGTTCCGCAATGAGGGTTGCCAACTAAGCTTGGAAGCTAGGCTTGTCAGTAGCGATCACAACAAGCTCAAACATCCACGTGCGTGGGGAAGCCGCCGGGGAGTCGCCCGGCCCACTCTGCGATCACGGTTCACCCCCACGTGCGTGGGGAAGCCCCGAACGGAGGCATTCAGTTGGACGGAGATACTCGGTTCACCCCCACGTGCGTGGGGAAGCCGCTGCGGCCCGACGCGATGCAAAGGCGGCTGTGCGGTTCACCCCCACGTGCGTGGGGAAGCCGCAAACTATAGGTTTCCTTCATGGGCTTCCCCCCGGTTCACCCCCACGTGCGTGGGGAAGCCTCGGACGTTTCATTTCTCGGCAACTCCTCTTGCGGTTCACCCCCACGTGCGTGGGGAAGCCGCGGCCGTCGTCGGCGGAGAACCACCGGATGCCCGGTTCACCCCCACGTGCGTGGGGAAGCCTCCGGCGGATTATGATACCCCGCGTCTTCAGCCGGTTCACCCCCACGTGCGTGGGGAAGCCCGGACTTTAGCCTTCTGCTCTTCAGTCCACTTCGGTTCACCCCCACGTGCGTGGGGAAGCCGGGCGGTCTCCTTTGGCTTTGGCGAGGGCGGCGGTTCACCCCCACGTGCGTGGGGAAGCCGCGACGGCTTCGAGGTCGGCCAGTTCTTCCCACGGTTCACCCCCACGTGCGTGGGGAAGCCGGCTTTGGTTTGGTCTTTGCCGGCCGCAAGCCCGGTTCACCCCCACGTGCGTGGGGAAGCCTTGATCTGAGCCTCGGCGTATTGTGGCGTCCCCGGTTCACCCCCACGTGCGTGGGGAAGCCGATGAACGGATGAAATTTGTCTCGGAGATTGCGGTTCACCCCCACGTGCGTGGGGAAGCCGGGTTCCGTCTCCGCGTGTCGTTCGCACGCACCGGTTCACCCCCACGTGCGTGGGGAAGCCTCAACCTGAACGGGCAGGTCAGTGCTGTACAAGCGGTTCACCCCCACGTGCGTGGGGAAGCCGAAGACCGACAGGTACTCTGTGCCTGTCAGCACGGTTCACCCCCACGTGCGTGGGGGTGAACCGCTTGTACAGCACTGACCTGCCCGTTCAGGTTGAGGCTTCCCCACGCACGTGGGGGTGAACCGGTGCGTGCGAACGACACGCGGAGACGGAACCCGGCT
>JANYER010000240.1 GCA_025359825.1 Granulicella sp. | reverse complement strand
AAGGTGCACATCCCCCATACGCCGTTACATACAGGTCTTCAAAACCATCATTGTCAAAGTCCCCTACCGCAACACCCATTCCGTAGCCAACACCCTGCAACCCAGCCTTTACCGTCACATCCTCAAACGTCCCATCCTTCTTCTGGCGATATAACCTATTCCAATCCCGCTCACTCGCTTTCTGCGGAATCGTCCCCTTCGATGTGGGATTTGCCAGCGGAGCTCCATTCACAAAAAACAGATCGAGCAGCCCGTCATTGTCAAAATCCAGAATCGCCACGCCAGAACCCATCGTCTCAATCAGATACTTCACCGGTGTATGGTAAGCGACCCCACGAAACAGCACATGACTCGCTGCGGCTGTATCTACAAAGTTACCGGCTGCGGAACTGGCCGCAGAGACTACTGCAGGCATCGTCTGCGCCTCTATTGCATCCCACGGCCAACCCGCCAAGCAAGTCAATACCAGCAAGGCGAAAACCTTTTTCAGCAGCTTCATCCACCTTAGGTCTACGTTCCGTAACTTCGTATTCTTCACCGGTTCCCTCGCCTATGACCCTGTCGGCCGGCTTTGCTTCCGGTCGCGCCCACCATAACACGTCGCGGCTCTGCACCCCAACGCCCACGCCTCATTATGAAAGGCGCAATCTCAGCTTTCCACCACTTCCGTTCTAAAAAAGCTTAACCCAAATACGAAATCAGTGCTCCAGCCGCGACCATCCGCCAAAGTTCAGAAATCATTGCTAAGGCAGAAGACGTGGCTCTTTGAAAGAGGACAATGAAGTCCGGTTCAGTCGAAAGAGAACGATCCAACGCGACTATCTGCCCTTGGATACGGCGCAGTCGAGCGGGGATGCAATGTTCCCGCGCACTCCTCGAATCCAATCGCTCCGATGAGTTGCCGACCCAGCTTCTGGCCAGGTAGTTGAGATGGTCATTACGAGATGAGTAGTTCGGTCGGATCCAAACCTGAACGCGAATCTGGTGATGCGAGCCCCTGAATCTGCTATTGGCGATTTTTCCAATGCTGCATCTCGATTTTCTGTATGTTTGATAGCGAACGTATGTGTTCGGTCCACATGGTGCTATCCCCTGGAAAACTCCTGGATTCGGTGCCCTTAATCCCAGTCTGTCACGGCAATCCGCACATCACGCCGTCTACCCGCCGAGCAACTCTAGAAGATGAAGTGGATGAAGCTCATATCGATACTTGCAATGCTCGGGCTCGCGGAAGACTGCAGGCCGAATTCTCGACGATGATCCAAAACCTCATGTTTCGATTTCCTTATTGGCGCTTCACGGCAAGTCTCTTTTTAGTACTAGCGATGTCTGGTGCCAGGGGGCAGGATCTCCGCTATTTCGGTTTCGATAGTTGGTCGACGGAACAAGGCCTGCCGCAGAACAGCGTTCACAGTATTGAGCAGACGTCCGACGGCTACATCTGGGTCGCTACGGAAGGTGGTTTGGCCCGTTTCGATGGTATCCGGTTCAAGACATTCCAGAAGCAGACGGACCCGGCCTTCAGGAGCAATGACATCTGCTGCCTGCTCGCCGGCCACGCTGGAGACCTATGGATCGGAACAAGTGACGGCTTACTGCATTTGCAGAAGGGCCAATTCACTCGATACTCCGAGACGAGTGGCCTTCCATCATCGACGATTACCGGGCTGGCAGACGTCGATGACGGACATCTGCAAGTAACCACTACCTCAGGTTCCACAGTATGGCCGAAATCGGTTGATGCAGCGCTCGGAAGACGGTCGCATGACGAAACTCGCCCCAGTTCCTATCCTGACGCTGCCGTAACACTTCCGCGAACGTGGAGTTGGACCGCAACTGAGGTGCAGGTCCATCAAGCCGCCCTCACGCAGACGTGGCATGTTGGGCATCAGCTTCCCGCTGGTCGTGTCTCGACACTGCACGTGGATCGAGATGGTCTGGCCTGGGTGGGGATGAATCGCGGTCTGTTGGTCGTCGATGCGGAGAAGCATGCGGTGACGCCGGTTGCCTTGTTGTCTGGAAGTTCCATTCTCAGTGTCTTTCAGGATCGTGAAGGAAATTATTGGGTCGGCACAGAGTCTTCGGGCCTTCACCTCTTGCGACGGAGAAGATTTCGCAGCATTCCGGCGCTCGCGGAACAGGCAGTCACAAGCGTTACACAAAGTAAGGACGGTGCCCTATGGGTCGGCACCAAAGAAGACGGGCTTTACTACAGCACGGCTGCCCATGCGGCGGATGGTATATGGCTTCATGCGCTGAACGGAGCGGCTGTGCTTTGTCTTCAGCCCGCGCTGGAAGGTGGCGTATGGGCTGGCACGCCGGATGGGCTCAACTACGTGGACGAACGGCATACATTCCGTCTCACGTTGGCCGATGGGTTGCCCGATGACTACGTTCGGTCCCTGGCAACCGCACAGGATGGAACGGTATGGATCGGGACTCGTCATGGCCTCGCGAGGTTGCATGGGACCCAGATTCGAACCTTCACCGCGGCCGATGGTCTTGGCGGCGATTTGATTGGCGCAATGATGCTCGACCAACCCCAGGCAGGTAGAGAGCTGGTGGGACTTTGGGTTACCACTTCCGGAGGGCTATCGCACATCTCCGGCGACGGAGCGATACAAACATTCTCTACCTCTGCCGGTCTAAAGGGCCAAATCGTGACGGCCCTTGCCAGAGATACCCTCCATCGACTGTGGGTTGCGACTGAAAATGGAGCCATAGGAACTTTTGACAATAAAGGGTTTCAACAGGCGTTCCGCCTGCCGCTTGAGATGGGCGGTGACGACCTGGTGCAGGCGATGCTCTTCGACGCGTCCAATTCACTCTGGCTCCGCAGAGATCGTGGAATGATCCGCATGGATGCGTCGCATATCAGCAAATGCCTTCAGGCCACTCCATGCGCATTGCCGGATGACGCTATCGTGACATATGGCCGCGGAGACGGGTTGCGCAATGATGAAGCGGTGCCCCGCGCAACATCCATCCCATGGCTGACGGCCAGCGGAGAATTGTGGATTCCCACGCGTTCCGGGGTTTCAGTCGCGAACACCGGCAGCCGTGACAACACCGTGGGGCCTGCCGTAGACCTGCAACGACTGCTTCTGGACGATACCGTTGTGGACTTCGCGCATGGGACGCCCCAAATTCCATTTGGGCAGCAACGGATCACCATGGAATATGCGGGACTCAGTTTCATCGCGTCCTCGACGATCCACTATCGATATCGGTTACAGGGTTTTGAAAAAGACTGGGTTGAAGCCAGCACCCGGCGCTTTGCCACGTATACAAATTTGAGCCCTGGGTCCTACCGCTTTGATGTGGAAGCGAGAAACAACGACGGCGATTGGAGTCCGCAGGCCGCCCGGCTGGACTTCACGATTATTCCTCCGGTCTATCGGCGTTGGTGGTTTCTCCTCCTGGCCGCGCTGGTCACCGCTACAGCCATCTTTGAGATCTACCGTTTGCGTGTGCGTCGAATTCGAGGCCGGTTCGATGCCATACTGGCTGAACGGAACAGAATAGCGCGAGACATTCATGACACCCTCACGCAGGACTTCGTCAGCACCTGTGTTCAGTTGGACATCGTGGCGCAATATCTTCAGAAAGAGGATGTTGAAAAGGCCCTTTCGCAGGTTCGCCGAGCCCGCCAGATGGTTACAGACGGTCTGGCAGAGGCCCGTCAAAGCATATGGGAGCTTCGTTCCAATCATCTGCATGACACGTTGCCAGTTAAGCTTGCTCGCCTTACTGAACGCGACACCTTTATGCTCAAGGCACGTCTCCGGGTGCATGGGGCATACCGCGCCATGGATGACGGCGTGGAACGGGAGGTTCTGCGCCTGGCGAACGAGAGTCTTATGAATGTGAGCCGCCATGCCCGCGCACAGCATATCGAGATTGAACTCGTCTATCTTGAAAAGGAGGCCCGATTGACCATCGAAGATGACGGTATTGGGTTCGATCTGGAAAAGGCACTCCGGATGGAGAGACACTACGGTCTATTGGGTATGAAGGAAAGAGCCGCGACTATCAATGCCGTACTGGACATTTCCACCCAGACTGGACGTGGCACGATCGTCACTTTGACCGTGCCTGTTACCTCCGTTCGAGAGGAGAAATTATGAAAGAACGAATTCGTTTACTTCTGATCGAAGACCACCAGATGGTTCGTCAGGGCCTTGTGGCGCTGCTTTCCAGCGTGGACGATCTGGAAGTCGTCGGTTCCGTGGGCGATGGATTGGATGGAGTTGAGGCCTACCGCAGTAAACTTCCGGACGTAACGCTGATTGATCTGCAGATGCCCAGGCTCAACGGCGTCGAAACGATCCGCCGCGTTCGTTCGGAGTTCCCAGATGCAAGGTTTGTCGTTTTGACCACCTTTAACGGCGACGAAGACATTTACAGAGCATTGCAGGCTGGTGCAAGATCGTATCTTCTGAAAGGTATGCCGCTGGATGACTTGCTGAGCACCATTCGAGCAGTCCATAGCGGTAAACTGCACATACCGTCTTCAGTCGGCGAAAAGCTGGCGCAACGCGTTAGCGGACAGGAACTCACGGCGCGAGAGCTGAGTGTGCTCGAAAGAATCGTTGCAGGACGCAGCAACCGGGACATTTCATCCGACCTTTACATCTCAGAAGCTACGGTGAAGACGCATATTAATAGTTTGCTTGGAAAGCTTGGCGTAGCCGACCGTACCCACGCGGCAACCGTCGCCATCGAACGCGGGCTGGTGAGCCATCGGTAAATCTATGCAGCGATCTTTTGTACTTTGTACGATTCTCCTGATCTCGATCGCGTCGTCGGCGGCCGCGCAGACCCGTCCACATGCAGCAAAGCCGGTGTGGAAGTCGGCGACGGCCAGCCAGCTCGAAGGCGCGCTTCCTCTCCGTGCGGTTGTAGAAAAAGAACGGATCGAGACCGAGATGATGTCTGCCACAGGAATCATCGACGGTCATGGAAGGGTGATAGCTGCGGTTGTCTTGATAACTGCCGGGTACGCGGCACAGGGCAAGTATTCCCATTATTTGCTGACGACAGCCCCCGTTGCTATCGGGACTGACATACGACTTGGTCCAGGAGCGTACGTGATGGGTTGGGTGCGCTCGCCGGATGGCCTGATGGTTCACATCTACGAGGCTGAAACCGGCAAGGAGCGCGGGATCATTCTGGCACGGCCCTTGAATCAGACCTTGCCGGTTGTCCCCATAAAAATCTGGCCGCCCGCCGAACGCAGTGTCATTCAGATAGGCCGCTTTATGCTGCCGTACATGCCGGTGGATTGATAGCGGCCTGGATCTTTTAGCGGCCTGGATCTCTGCGTTCCGGTCGAACTGTGGGTGGTGGAGAATATCAACCTTTTGGTGGATGCGTCTCGTTCTTCGGGCGCCTATGATTCAGCGGTTCGGACAAAGCGATATTGGAACGAGTTTCATGTCCGGATTATGCATAATTCCAACACGATGCGGCAATCGTCTTGGAAGGCAAGAAATGGGGAGCGGTTTCAAAATCGTGCCAGATCCAAAGTTATCAGTCTCAAGCTTGAAGCTGGTCCTGTTGGCCGTCATGCTGACCGCAGCTTCGTCTTCCGAACTTCATGGGCAAACGACCGAAGACGGGATCATGCTGTCCAAACTGAAGTACTGCACCGGAGTGTTCTACACCTATGACAAATGGGACCACTACTGGGAGGGCCCTCTCTATCGTTCGAATGGGAATATTGGAGCCATCACCACCCGGACGATTTCATACATCGGGAACTACGGACTGACTGACCATATTAATTTGCTCATCACTGTTCCGCATGTTTCCACGTCTGCCAGTCAAGGCGTGCTTCATGGTCAGTCTGGCTGGCAGGACAGCAGCTTCGCGGTAAAAGCCAAGCTGGCCAGTGTTCCGATCGGCAGAATGGGGGCCTTACGCGCGATTGCGGTAGTCTCCGGCTCCATCCCCATGACAAAGTACACCCCCGACGACGCCCCACTTTCGCTCGGCACCCAGAGTAAACAGATCTCCGGGCGGGGTACGCTGAATTACCTGAGAAGAAATGGCGTCTATCTGAATGGCAGCTCAGCTTATACCTGGCGAGGAAATGTGCAGCTTGATCGTCCTTCGTACTACACGAATGGACAGCTTTACTTCAGCGACGAAGTAGCAATGCCAAATGTTTTTGACTATAGCGTAGGCGGCGGCTATCGAAAAAACGACACCACTTTGGTGGTCTCCTATTCGCAACATCAAACTCGTGGAGGCGGCGACATCCGTCCCCAGGATGCGCCTTTCGTTTCAAACCGCATGAACGATTCAAAAATTGGTGGCACCATCACCATTCCGCTGCCACGAGTTCACGATCTCCAGTACTGGGTGATCCTCAATCACACCCTGAATGGCCGCAATGTGGGTGAATCGAACACCATCACTACCGGCATGTTGTACACGTTTGACTTCAGAAGAAACGGTTCCAAACGATGATGACTACGACGATGATTCCAAAAAAAAAGACGAAGAGGACGATTTTGAAGCTGTTGAGACTTTTGAAGCTGCGTACACCACTCTCTTTGCTGAAGCGACCTGAGATGTCTGCCCTGCTCGGTCTTGCGCTTGTAGCTCTTGCCGGATGCGGGAAAACCATT
Source organism: Granulicella sp. (assembly GCA_025359825.1). Lineage (GTDB taxonomy): Bacteria > Acidobacteriota > Terriglobia > Terriglobales > Acidobacteriaceae > Edaphobacter. The sequence goes on along the minus strand of JANYER010000240.1, from coordinate 13,744 downwards.
CGGTCTACCGAGACCCTGACCTTATACAGTGCGGTGAGTGCGGATGCGAAGGCGGGAACCTGGTCGATGATTGTTCTGACCGGGCCGACCCAGGTCGCCCTTGCGGCACCGGCGTTGGCGAGTGATCCGGGATATCAGGCCGAGTTGGTGGCCATTGAATCCGCACAGGCTGCCATCACCCCGGATCAGCAGGCCGCCGTCCAATATTGGGCGGCCGGAGGGGCACTTCGGTGGAACGAGGAGTTGCGGCAGCTCGTAGCGCGCCAGGACCTTCCACCCTCGCCAAATGCGGACGGAAGCTATCCTGCGCCAAATGCGGCCAACCCGTTTGCCAATCCTCAATTCCCTTTCAGCAACCCGCCCTATGCGGCCCGCGCTTACAGCTATGTGTCCGTCGCACAATATGAAGCTCTCAAAGTTGCCTGGTATTACAAGTACCAGTACAACCGGGCTGCGCCATTCAAGTCTGACTCGAAGATTAAAGCACTGATGCCGGACAATCAGGTCCCGTCCTTTCCTTCTGAGGATGCGGTAGAGGCAGGCGTCAACGCTGTCATGCTCAAGCTGCTGTTCCCCACTAACGCCACGGAGATTGATGCGCTCGCCGCGCAGCAGCAACAAGCGGCGATGATTGCCGGACGAGCGACTGCAAGCGATATTGCGGCCGGGCTCTCGATCGGCCAGGCCGTAGCCGCCATCCTCTCCGCGCGTGCCGCTACGGATGGTTTCAAAGCCGCTAGTGGTAATTCCGCCATCTGGAGCCAGTTGGCCGCGACGGCGACAGCCAAAGGCGAAGTGCCATGGATCAGCCAGGATGGCCCGCCTCGTCCGCCGATGTTGCCTTTATTCGGGGCCGTGAAGACATGGATGATGCAGCCATCCGACATCATTAACGAGCGCCCCGCACCCCCACCCGGCACGCACTCGCTCGCCATGTCCGGTGAGCTTGGCGAAGTCCGCAATGCGGTCAACAACATCTCCTCCGACCAATTGGCAACCGTGTATAAGTGGGCCGATGGCGTGAGCACTCCGACCCCACCCGGCCATTGGGATTTCATCGCGGTTCCTTACATAACCGGTGCGCTGATGAGTGAAGTACGGGTCGCCCGGACCTTTGCTCTACTGAACATGGCGCTCCACGACGCTGGAGTGGCGTGCTGGGATGCCAAATATCTCTACTTCAACCCCCGTCCTTCGCAACTCGATCCCAGCATTAAAACGTGGACTGGATTGCCCAATTTTCCGGCGTATGTGTCAGGCCACTCAGACTTTTCCGCCGCCGCCGCCGATGTCCTCGGGTACCTTTTTCCCTCCGGGGCGAGCTATTTCGACAGTCAGGCGAAGGAGGCCGCGATGTCGAGACTGTACGGCGGCATTCACTACCCTAGTGATATCAGCGCCGGACTCACGCAGGGAAAGCGTGTGGGGGAATACACCGTACGATTCGCCCGGACCGATGGCGCCAACTAGGCAGGACGCCCACCCAAGCGCAGTCACCAAATCAATTTGCCCCATACGTCTCGCGAATTCAGTCGGCCCTGCTTGCAAAAAACAATCCGGCACCGTGCCTGATCCATCACCTTCCCTGCCTTGCCGGAACCAGCCGATCTACACCTTCTCGCAACTTCAAAGTCTGCCCAGACTTCACCCCCCGAAATACCTAAATAGTCTTCGATGTGGGCCAATATACCTCAACTTTCACGGCGACCTCCGCTTCTGCTAGACCGATGTGCTGTCGCAGCGGATTGACCCAAGAGCTGGACCCATACCCTACCGTTCTAGAGATAGACCGTTTCCGGCCTGCCGACAGAATGGTGAGGCAGATGCGGGCTCCAAACGCCGCCCGATTGGTCGTTGGCCCCTCTAATTCCAACCTAAGCCAATGCTTGCCGTTCCCGGGGTTATGGTAGAGCACGCTCGGATAGGTATCCCTCGGCAACGCGCCCCCATCTCCTCAAAAATATCCTAGCTTCCTGTCCCTTCGAGGTCGCCAAATGCGATCCCGTGCCCCTTCTGTAGAAGGGGCAAAATCCACCCGCTGTCGCATCTCCTGACTCACGGCGCACGGCAAATCGCCTTTATAGCCAAACCACTCTCCGCCGCTACCGTCACGGCGCATATTGCAGGCTACCGGGAGGCGCTCTCTGCGGATGGCATTAACGTACAGGACGACCTGGTTCGCCGCGGCGACCCCGATGATCCTGCCTTCCTCCAGCAAGTGCTCGAGCAGTGCCGGCCCGACGGCATCGTCTGCGCCAACGATCTAATCGCCGCCCGCGTCATGACCAGTCTGGCCGCCAAAGGTATCCACGTCCCACAAGACATCCGAATCGTCGGCATCGACGACGTAAAGTACGCCTCTCTCCTCCCCGTACCACTTACCACCCAGCATCAGAATTGCGGTTACATAGGATCCATGTCCACCATGTTGCAACGGCTCCAAATCCCCACGCTTCCTATCCGCGACGTCCTGCTTCAAACCCACACGGTGATCCGCAAGTCCTGTGGTGCCCACTCAGGCGTACACCGGAAAAGCTGACAAAAACGCATGACCCAAAGTCCCCGCACAATCAAACTCCGCCCTTGGGTCATCTCCCGATTGCCGCGAAATGGACGCCGTCGTCCGCACCATTTTCTTGAAAGAAAATAGCCATGAGGCAGGCCTGGACTGCTTGTACACTGGCGCCTGCGAGACTACTTTTTGGCAACAGCCTTACGCTTCGAGCTAAGCCAGTCCACCAGCATCTTCACCTCGTCGGTCTGAAGGACCGTGCCGAATGCTGGCATCCCGCCACCACCGTTGCGTATCTGGTTCTCAATCTGCTCTTGCTTCTTGCGCTTGCCGATCGTACTCAGGTCAGGCGCCTTTTCGGTGCCTACGGCGCCCACGCCATGACAGTACTCGCAGCCCTTTTCGTGGAACAACGAAGCGCCCGCCGCCCTGCTCTCCTTGCTGGAAGCCTGCACCCGCGTCACGCCCCACGGCAAGGCCACCACGTACCATAGGCACACGAGCATAGCCACCCACCCGACCCTGGCAGCCCCTGTCTTTCGTCCCTCTCGCGGCCTCTTGTCGCAACCCTTTGTACTCATAGAAATGAATTGTCCTGTCATCGAGCAGCCTTAGGGCTGGCCGCCGCCTGTAAATACAGTCGTCTTCACTTCATGGCTTGGCAGATCCAGCTCGTGGACGTGCCACACTACGCTTTCGTTTGCCACCTCATTATGCCGTCGCAGATACTCGAGGGCATAGGTGCTCGCCGTCGGGTCGTCTTTCTGGTCTGCAAACATGGCCGCCTGTTGAGCCGCCTTCTCTTTCAATCCCAGCCGCCGATACAGGATAGAGAGGTTATAGTGCGCCGCTAGATCGTCAGGATCGATCCCCTGTACACGCTCATATTCAGCCCGCGACAGATCATACTTATGCTGCTGGTAGTACGAGAAGCCAAGCTCCCGGTGGGCGTCCCTTGACTGCGGAAAGGCCTTCGCCACCGTTTGCAGGTCTGCAATTGCCATGTCCAGATTGCCTTCATTCCGCTCTACCAGAGCGCGGTAGTAAAGAGTCCGCGCACTTGCCGGGGCCAGCGCCAGCGCCTTCTCCAGATTTCCGCGCGCTTCGTCATACTTCTCCCATTGGATTTGCGCGATTGCGATGTTCGTAAATCCATCCGCGTAGTCGGGCCGCATCTGCGTTACCCGCTCAAATGCACGGACCGAAGCAGCGTATTGTTGGGCATCCAGTAGCGCGATGCCGTAGTTATTCCACCGCATCCATTCCTTGTTCTCCAGCGGCCCTGCCGTAACTGGCGCGTTCTCGCCGATCTTCAGCACCCGTGTCTGCGCTGCCATCTCTACGACCGGCATCTCATAGTGTTTGCCCATGCCGAAATCCATAAAGTGCTGATTAAACCGCCTGTATTTCACCACTGCGGTCACGCGTACCTCAGTAGCCGCCGCGGGAACTCTAAAGGCATACCGCACCAGTTGCGATCGCCCGCTCTGAATGGTGTTGTTGTATGCCACCACGCGGTTATTCCACACCTGGTGCAGGTCATTCAGTCCACCTTTGTCATTGATCAGCCGGTTGGTAAAACTGTGCGCCCGCTCATCCAGAGCGCCATTCGGTTGGATAAATCCGCTCTGCGCTACCACGCCGCCTTGCGCATCCTTCACGGTAAATTCAACCCACGATTCGTACATATCGCGCTGCTCCGGAACATGGCTATGCGCGATACCTTTGTTCTGAATGACCACATCTGCCGTCAGCAGCTCACCGGCCGATATATTGAACTTCGTCGTTCCAAGCGGCATCACCATTCCGGCCGACATTGCGCTGTCCGTCATGTCTCCCCGCTCTAACCCGAAGACGTCTACATTGAAGGCTGCATTTTTCATAAACTCCACCACTCGCGCCGCCTGCTCATCGAAGCCGTAAAGCTTCGGGATCACGGTATTCGCTCCCAGCCATCGGTGTGAAGCCAGCATTCCCTTCTTCGCCCCCGGATCCGATTTGACTGTGCCGACTGCGTCCAACTTGCCAGCCCGGTCAGCTTTGCTTGTATAGTTCGCCGCCTTCAACGACTCCCGCTGCATATGGCAGGTCTGGCAGGTCGAAACCGAGTCCTTTACATAGAACGGCAATGGCGACTGCTTGGCAAAGGAAGAGTTTTGCCACTCGTCATACAGCGAAATTGCCCTCTGCCATTTGTAGTCATTCAACGTCTTCGGCAGAGCCGCCTTATGGCAGGATGAGCAAAACTCCGATGTCTTATAAAAGTCACGCATCACTGCCTTGCTGTGGCGGTCCAGGTGCGTCAGAATCTCGCCGTCCGTCACCGGTCGCGTGATGGGTTGCCCTGCCTCATCCACCAGAACTGCGGGAACGCCCATCACATAGCTGCCCGTTCCTCGCGTGTCCCCCTGCTGGATCGAGTGGCACACGCTGCAGGTTACGCCGTCCTGGTCATAGGGCCTCTTCTTCGGCGCACCCTGGGTCAAAGCTCCGGCAACCAGCGCAATCGGGTCATGGCAACCTTCGCAGTGGCGCGAAAACTCAATCCCTTTCTCATCATTCAACAAACCAACATTTTTCAGGTAGTACGGTACCCGGTTAGAGTTCGAGTGCGCCGACTCCCGCCATTGCTGGTGGCTCTCCTGGTGACAATGCCCACAGTATTCAGCAGTAGGAAAACTCTTCGGACTGAGAAACTGTCCATTGTCCGTCGTCGCATTCGAGGGCAGAAACGGGAGCTCTTTCCCATAGCGAAAGTTATATTTTGCCGCAGTTTTCTCACTATAAGCCGTCCGCGCCGCCGCAGCCTCGTCCTGCTCGCTCGTTGCTTTCACCCCGGATGGCACCGCCAGCAACGCCAGCGCACCGACAAGCAGACACAACCCTACGATGATCGCCGCAACACGGGGAGACCGGTTCTGCCAAAACTCTCGGACACTCGCTACGACCCGCTTCATACCTTCACATCACCGATCTGATCACCGGTCTGGTCACCGATCTGGCCCAGCAAACAATCCATAAACGCCCAGCACTCGTATCCTAGTCCACGCAACACCCCATTGAACAGCCCGGTGCGCCTATCAAGCCAAAGATGGAGGCCCCGGGCATTCACTCCCTCAAACTTCGACGATAAGCTTGATACCTTTAACGTGGATCGCATATGGTAAATCTCTATTTCACAATCCCCTTCCCCTCCACCACCCTGTAAAACCGGTCTACCGCCCCTATCACTATCTCCTCCTTCACCCCGCTGGGCCACTGGATCTCCACCTTCTCCACCTTCACCGCTGTCCCAATTCCAAAATGCGGCCGCTGGTCCGAAGTCGACGCAAAACTTCCCCCGCTATAGACATCCCCGCGTTGCCGGACCCCACCCGCCGTCACATACACCGTGGCCCCCATCGCATCCCGCGGACTCTTCGCCCCACCGATCAGCTTGAATGCCACCCAGTGGTTCGTTTCGATGGCCACATTCCTGAACAGTGCTGGCACCGCATCCAGATTATTAATGACCGCCCCCATTCGTCCATCATTGAATAGGTCCCCTACCGCCATGCCGCGCGAGGTCATCACCTCCGCCAACCCCGTGCCTTCCACTGCGGCAACCATCTCAAACTTCTTCCCTTGCATATTGCGAAATAGCAGAGGACGCTGCGCCCACGTCGTCCCCCAGCCAAACTGGTCCGCCTGCCGGTATACATGCCCGTTTACGCTGAACAGGTCTTTCCAGCCGTCATTGTCATAATCCACAAACGCAGTCCCCCAGCCCAGGAACGGCACGGTCGCCTCAGCAATGTTCTCTTCGTAACTGACATCGGTAAAGTTGGCGTTGCCATCGTTCCGGTAGAGTGGCTTGTAATCGTCCGAGAACGTCGTGTGATACAAGTCCAGCAGGCCATTGTTCCGGTAGTCGCCAATCGCAATTCCCATCGAAGCCGTCTCGCGACCGTCTTTATTAAGCGCATAGCCTGAGGGATAACTGACATCCTCAAATGTGCCATCGCCCTTGTTCAGATACAGGTAGTTCGGGGTCGAATCGTTCGCCACCAGCAGGTCTGGTTTGCCGTCATTGTTCACATCCACAAACACCGCCGACAAGCCATAATACCCACCCTTGTCCGCGACCCCCGCCTTGTCGCTCACGTCCGTAAACGTCCCATCGCCATTATTGTGAAAGAGGTGGTCGGGTTCGCCCGGCAGCCCATGCGGCCCACACATCACCTTCTCGCCGCGAAACTGGCAGAAGCTGAACGACACAGTGCTGCCGCCCGGCTCCGGCTGCGCAGCCATGTCATAGTGCACATAGCCCGGCACGAAAAGATCCAGCCGCCCGTCCCCGTCGTAGTCGCCCCAGGTCGCGCCCGTCGACCAGTTTCCCAGCGTCACCCCGGCCTTCTCCGCAACGTCCGTGAACGTCCCGTCATGGTTATTGTGGAACAGCCGATTCTTACCCAGGTTGGTCACATATAAGTCCGGCCACCCGTCGTTGTCATAGTCCCCTACCGCCACTCCAAACCCCCAGCGGTCATTCGCCACCCCGGCCTTCACCGCAACATCCGTAAATGTCCCGTCATGGTTGTTGTGGAAGAGCGCCGCATGAGGCACCGAACCCTTACCAGTAAGTGAACCCACCGTCGCCCCATTCACCAGGTAAATATCCAGCCACCCATCTTGGTCATAGTCGATCAGCCCCACTCCCGAGCCGGTGGTCTCCACGATGTACCTCTTATCCGGAGAACCCATGGTGTGGTGCCATTGCGTTAGTCCGGCCTTCTCTGCCACATCCTGGAACACCACAGGACCAGTCTTTACAAAACCGCCCGCGGTAATCGGTCTCTTCTGCGCGTCCAGCATGGGGGGAAACACCCCACCCGTGGTCGCCCCACTCTTCGCCGGAGACTGCCCACCCTCCTGTTGCTTCGAGCCACCTGACTCCAGGGGACTCTGAGCTAAGGCCGCCACCCACCCCATGCAACCCGCCACCAGCAAACTCGCACAGCAAACAACCAATTTCTTCACCAGTCCGCCTCGCCTTCGCATCTGTTCCATAACTTCATTTTCGACCTAAACGTCACTTCTTCTGTGAGCCAGCCGCGACCAACATCATAGCCTCTGCGATGCGGCACGGCACACCCTTTCCGACCAGACGTCAATACAACAGGCTATTGCTATAACAATTTGCAATCTATGACATGCGTAATGCTATAGCGATTCGATTTCCTTTGGAGGCTGATCTTGACGCTCTTACTCCCCTCTCTGGCCTAGCGGTTGAGCCTTGCCCTGGCACTGTTCGGCCCTGCCCCTCGGCGCCCCGACCCTCGGTGCCCCGACCCTCGGTGCCCAAACTACCGGTGCCCAGACTGACCCCAAAGCCGCTCACTCTTCTGACCCCTGGTGGAAGCACGCCGTCCTATAGGAAGTCTATCCACGCTCGTACCGAGACTTCAACGGTGATGGCCTCGGCGACCCAAATGGCATCACCCAGCGCCTTGACTACCTTAAGGGCCTCGGCATCGACGCGATCTGGATTGCCCCCATGTTTCCTTCACCACAGGTCGATTTCGGGTATGACATCTCGAACTACGTCGGCGTCGACCCACAGTACGGCACACTGGCTGACTTCGATAAGCGCTCCTCGTCGCCGCCAAACGGCGTAACATGCGCATTTGCTCGACATGGTGCTCAACCACACCTCCGACAAGCACCAGTGGCTCATCAACTCCGCCAGCAGCAAGTCCAACCCTCACCACGACGGGTATGTCTGGAACAACGGCATCCCGGCCACTACGACCGGCATCAGCGCACTCCAGAAGAAGTTCGAGCACGAAGGACTCGTCCCCTCCAACAACTGGGAGTCTCTCTTCGGCTGCTCTGCGTGGGAGTGGGTGCCTGCCGTCCACCAATTCTACTGTCACAAGTTCTACATCCAGCAGCCCGACCTCAATTGGTCCAACCCCAAGGTTGAAAAGGCACCGCCTCACCGCCGCCTTCTACCGCAGCGACCGTGCCATGCGCGAGTCCGGCTTCGATACCAGTAACTCCTCAACCAATCCCCTCCAAAATAGCAATCCACAGAAACGATCATCCTCAGCGAGTAACCGGGTGCCTTATCCTTTCTGACAGCTTCATCGTCGGCCAGGGTGGGGATGGTATGCGGAAGCAAACGACCGCACTCCTCAACCCTCACGAAACTATGGCTGATTCTGCGCCATACCCGCGCCGCACACAGCCATCCCCCAACCCACTAGCAACAAGCGCATCCAAACCTCCAAACAGCTATCCGCCTCAGTCTGGTCGTTGCCAACCAGCATGTCAGCAACGTAGCATCGCCATGACATTTTTGTACCTTCCTCAACCAGGAGTTGCCACCCATGATCGCTCGCCTATTCTCTGCATCTTTCCTGCTCACCTTGGCACTGGCATCCGCAGCCAACGGACAATCTGCCCCAGTCAGCGGCGTTCTCTCTGCTTCTGAAGTCGGCAAGCTGCTTCCACCCTCCGTCTACTTCCGCGGCCAGGCCGCCCCCGTTCAGGCCCGCAACTCGGGCGGCATCCGCTTCTCGCCCGAATCAATCGTCCTCGTGGCCCTCGTCGATACCTCCGGCTACTCAACCGCCGTCGCCCAGAAGTACCAGGCCTACCTCATCACCGAAACCACACTCGACCTACCCGGCCATCGTCTTTCCCCTGGAGCCTATGGCATCGGCTTTCTCCCCGGGAACACTCTCATCGTCATGGACATCGGTGGCCACGAGCTCTTCCATGTCACCACCACCGCCGATCCCAGCCTCAAACGCCCGACTCCCCTCCAGATGCTTGCTGAACCGAATACTCCCAGCGCCTACCGCCTGTACGCTGGCCGCACCTACGTCCCCATCACTCAGGCCAAACCGTAATAGAACTTCCAGGTTGACACGCAGCCCCCCCGAAAATGGGAGGCCAGCAAATCGAGAGGCTCGTACGTAGGCCATCCATCTGCACCGCGCAAAGTCCAAGCCAGTACACGCAGTCCAAAATTAACCACAATGGATAGAAGACTTTGCGCAAAAAATGGGGAGGGGGCACCCGAGCCGTGAAAAGGGACACGTCAAGGCCATCCAAGGGATGATGCGGCACTCAAAAGCATCGACTACCACGGACGTCTACATGCAGTCTTTGGAACCCGAGGTGCGCTCCGCGATCAATTCGGCTTACGCGGAGTTGGGGCGCACGGGAACCGTTGGACCTGTTTCTTGGTCGCCTGCAACGAACATCACCGACTTTGACGCGGAACAGGGCGTCGGACATCAGCCGAGCAGCTCAACGATGGACCCAAAGAAGGGTATGAAGGAAGATGAAAAAAGCGGAAGTAGTGCTTCTCGGGAAGCTCCTGCACTTTGCGGGCAAACGATTTGGGAAGGGCAAGCTAAACGCTTGAAAATAATTGGTGGACCTCATCGGGATCGAACCGATGACCACTTCCATGCCATGGAAGTGCATTACGGCATTTGTTGACGGTAAGGGACTTACGGGTTTGTATAGTCGCTAAAACGACCTAATCGCCGCTAAATGCTACCAATTTGCTATCAAAACCCTAATCGTGCAGGGACGGGCTGTCCCGTGGGGGAGCAGCCCGACTTTCTTCCTTCATGTGTCCGTCACTTCTCAGGGTAGTCGAAGCTGCGACGGCGGTTGGTCTTCGACTCCGTGAGCGATGCGAGAGGAACATTGCTAGTACAGGAGACCATCCCACGCTGAGCATGTTGCTTGAGATCGCAGATATGTTCTCGTTGACGATCGAAGGCGCGCACAGGCTGTTTGGCTATGATCTGGAACGAATTCGAGAATATGATCTGCGATTGAATGGGGGACGAACCCATATTGAACGTTGTCATAAGCGTTGTCGCTCCAGAGAAATCCATCGTTCCCTAGGCATGAGCAATGCTTGTGACTGTGAGCGCGGCGAGCGCCGGCCACATCACACGCGTGGCGGGGAAATACTTGAACTTTCAGCCGAGAAGGGTCATCTGAACCGGCTCATCTTTCGCGCGACGAGGAGGACGTTTGCCGGCTACAAGTGAAGCTTGTACGGACGCTGAGGCTTTGCTCGGTATCGTCTCTTTGCTGTTTGGAGGAATCTGCTTGAGAAGCCGCTTGACCAGGATAGGAACGGTCTTGGGATGGTTGACTTTGTGATAGATCAAGGCCGTATCCACGGTTTAGTCCACGCCGACAATCGGTCGAGTCGTGAGTTCTTCATCGAGCGTCGTCCCCTCTCGGATCAACGCGAAGCCATGGCCGCCTTTGACCAACGTCTGCATCTTAGAAGGGTGCGACGCCCACGAATACTCTTCAATCTGGACACTGGCGTCTTTGAGCAGTTCCATCAGTCGGTCGTGTGCTTTCGGATGTCGTTGCGGGTGATACAGGACAGCAAGATTGCCCTGCAAATCAGCAGTCCTTAGGGAGGCTTTTACCGCGACCGGCTCGTCTCGCCGCAGGCAGACAACGAGCCGGTCCCCACGCAATTCTTCAATGCGTAGATCTGGCTGCCTCAAGGGCAACGTTACAAAAGCAGCATTGACCGTTCCCGCCGCAACTTCTTCCGCCAGATGCGCCGTGTCACCATGCGTTGGCCGTACTGGGCAAACGGGAAGGATCTCTTTGTGCAGATCGCAGAAAGTGCGAAACAAGCCGTGGTCGACCAAGGGATTGCATCCGAATCGAACGGAACTAACCTCACCGCGTTTAATCGCTATGAGTGCTTCGAGCACTTCATCGCGTGTCTTCAGCAGGAACCGGGCTAGGACCTTAAATGCAATTCCAGTGTCCGTGGGGCGAATGCGCCCGCCATTCATCTTGCGGAAAAGACGAACTGAAGCGTCTCCTGAAACTGTCGGGCCTGAACGCTGAGGTTGGGTTGCGCGGTACGCAGCTCCTCGGCAGTAGCTCGGAATCCCTGTCTTTCGAGGATAGTCAACAAATATCTGAAATGGCGAAGCTCGGCCCATTCATACATAGCCCACCGCTCGACAAGAAGTATGCTCTCGAATCGACTCCAAACGAGCGGGAAAACCTCGACTCCGCCTGTGGGAATTCTGTTCTTGGGAAGGCGTTGCCGGTTCTAAGTTATTGATTTTATGGTGGGCACAGCAGGATTCGAACCTACGACTTCCACCGTGTGAAGGTGGCACTCTACCGCTGAGTTATGCGCCCGTATGTTGCAGTCGCAGCAGAAACCATCCTTTGGCCTCCGGCGTCTGTTGTTTAGTAAGAATACCACTCTCCACCTCTTCAACCAACCTCGAGACCAATCCCACTCCAGAAGATCGCGTCCCCCGCCCTGCTGCCGACCGCTGCATTCTGCGAAATACGCTTCTACCCCCGGAATAGCGTTCGAAGAGCTCGCCTGGCACTCGAATAGTCAGCCCCACATTCCCGTGTAACGGCATACAATCGTCAGGAAAGCATGTCCTCCCCGAACCCCAATCCTCGCTACCCTAGCAAGTCCGATGTGCCGGAGCCCCATGCGTCTGACGATTCCGGGGATTTTGACCTCCAAACGCAACCTGAGGACGAAAACAGGGTTACGGATGGTATGGCTTCGCTGGCTCTCAACCCGGACCGCACTCTGACTCCAGCCCACACCATGGGTTCACAGGCAGGAACCATGCTCCTGGATAATCTGGAGGCGGTCGAAAAGCTCCACCTCCAGGGCGACTTCGGCCAGATGGATGACGCCGCCATCATGCTCGAGCTTCGCGCCGGAAACATGGCCGGCTTCGACTTCCTGATCCAGAAGTACCGCAAGCCGATCATCCACTTTATGTACCGCATGGTGCGCAACCAGGCCGTCGCCGAGGAGCTCGCCCAGGAGGTTTTTCTCCGCGTCTACCGCTCCCGCGAGACCTACCGCGCCGAGGCCCGTTTCAGCACTTGGCTCTACCGCATCGCCACCAACCTGGGCGTCAACCACGCCCGCGATAACCGGCATGAGCGGACTGCCTCCACCATCTATCTCGACGAGACCGACTCTGAGACAGGCACCACCCCAGACCTGGCTGATTCAACCCCGGGGGCCGAGGCCAACCTGCTGCGGCGCGAACGCCTCAACGCGATTCGTCAGCACGTCCTTGCCCTGCCGGAGCGCCAGCGCGTCGCAGTCCTGATGCACAAATACGAGGGCATGGACTACCGCCAGATCGGCGACGTGCTCAAGCTCAGTGAATCCGCCACAAAATCTTTACTCTTTCGCGCTTACCAAACCCTGCGAGAGAAGCTCAAACCATTTGTATAGTTTCGCTGCGCCGCTGCAAAGCACTGCCGTTTCACAGTATCGGCACCGCAAACGAAAGGAAGCACATCATGAACCGCCTGACCAGCTGCAAAGAATGCCGTTCTACTCTGCCGGATCTCCTGCTCGACCCCGCTGCGTCCTCGAACACCGCCGCCCGCGCCCATCTTGAGTCCTGCGCCCCCTGCAACGACGAGTTCCGTTCGCTGCAGGCCACTTTTTATTTGCTCGATGCCTGGCAGGCTCCGGAGCCCTCTTCTTATTTCGACCAGAAGCTCGCCGTTCGCCTCCGTGAGGAGCAGGCCGCTCCTCCGGCTGGCTGGTTCGAGCGTCTCCGCACCCGTCTCACTTTGAACACCGGTCGCCAATTCCGCCCCGCGATGGTAGGGGCTCTAGCCCTGGTTATCCTTCTCGGCGGCGGCACTGCGGCCAATATTTCGGGCCGCCGGATGGTTGCAAACCCCTCGGCCACCGTCAACGACCTCCAGATCCTGGATAAGAACGCCCAGGCTCTCCAAACCATGGACCAGCTCCTGCAGGAAGATAGTTCCAGCGATGAGCCAGCCACTCAACCCCTCACCTAACCATGATTTTCTGAAAACCGGAGATATTTCATTAAACAAGGAGCGGAAAAGGCAGTACGCTTACAAGTGATGTACCAGACACTCTTACCCGGCAATTCACCTCGCTTGAAAACCTTATGCAGCCAACAGCCCCATTCCGGCGCATCTCCCCAGCAGTCGTAGCCTTGGTGTTTCTCTTTGGCACCATGCCTGTCTTCGCCTTGCAGGCGGGCAAAGCCCCTCCCCTCGCGAAGCCGGCCCCCCTAAAGCAGAACGCCCCCCCGAAATCCGCCGTCGGTCCCAAGCAAAATCAGGAGCATCTCGCCCAGTGGATGGAGCGCCACCGCTCCCTGCCTCTCGTCACGCAGCAGTCTGAACTGCAACGCGAACCCGGCT